>NZ_JAPEPZ010000007.1 GCF_026339875.1 Streptomyces sp. NBC_01571 | reverse complement strand
AGGACGGGCCGGACTGAACCGTTCCGCGTTTGATCGAGACTCGATCTTTTGGAAGGATCGAGACCCTGTTGCCCATTCGGTTACGCGGCGAGGCTGAGTTCGAGTCGGGCGAGGTGGCTGGTGTGGCGGCGGTCGAGTGGCCTGCCGTTCCACCAGGCGTTCAGGCGGATAAGGTTGAGGGCGACGGCGCTGTGGACGTGCTCGAGGTGGGTCTTGGCCAGGCCGCGGTAGCGGGCCCGGCGGCTGTCGGTGACGGCGATCGCTTGTCGCATGGTGCCCTCGACACCGGCGCGTAGGGCGTATGCGTCCTGCCAGTCCCGGTCGGCCTGTTCGGCGCGTGCGGTGCGCAGGGCCTCGGTCAGCGGGCGAGGGTTCAAGGTGAGCTGCCGGAAGCCCCGGCGGCTGGTGGTGCATAACTCGCGGACCGGGCAGGGGCCGCAGGTCGGCTTGGTGAAGGCGACCACGATCATCGGGTGGCCGTGCTGGGTGCACGGGCTCCAGGAGGAGCTGGTCTGTCCCTGGGGGCATGTGACCTGCTGGTACTTCCAGTCGATGGTGAACGCGTCGGCCTGGAAGCTCTGGGCGGCGCGGGTCTGGCGGGACTGGTCGAGCAGAACCGGGGTGATCAGCGTGATGCCGTAGGTCTTGCGGGACTTCACGATCAGTTCGGCGCTGGGGTAGCCGGAGTCGAGGTAGTGCTCGCCCGGAGGCAGGCCGCGGCGCTGAAGCTGCTGGTGGATGCCGTCCAGGGCCTTGGTGTCGGGGACGGTGGAGGCGGTGGTGGCCACGTTCGTGATCAGGTTCGGGGCGGTGCGCTCCTTCTCGGGCGCATCCGTGCAGCTCTCACTCACATGCAGCTTGAACCCGTTCCAGAAGGTGTCGCGCTTGGCGGACCAGCGGGCGTCGAGGTCGTAGGGGAAGCGATGCGCAGATGGCCGGGCGGCAGCCCGTCGCCGCCCTCCTCGGTCCTGGTGCGGCGGGCCACCGCCTCGCGTCCGTTCTGCGCGGTGGTGCGGGTGTAGTTCTGCAGCAGCACGGTGCGCAGGGTCTGCACCGCGGGCAGCTCGCGCAGCCAGGGTTCGGAGCGCGGATCGTAGACGGAGCTGAGCAGGGCGAGGCCGTCGCGGGCGTAGGTCAGCGCGAGCTGGTCGCGCTTGGTGGCGGAGGAGGGCATGCGCCAGGTGTCGATGCGGGTGTCGTAGCGACGCGACCAGCCGGGCACGTCCAGCACGCCGGCGACCCAGTGCGGGGCCGCCACCGTCAACGCCTCCACTGCCGCGCGTACCGACTCACCCGCCAGCTCCAGGCGGTTCAGGTCCCGCACCGCGGAGACGATACGGGTGGAGTCGGTGCGCTGCTTGCCCCCGGCCCCGACCAGACCCTGCGCTTTCAGACGGGTCAGCAGCAGGTCCAGGACCTTCTCCTCCAGACCGTGCTCAACTACCCGAGTGCGGAACTGGGACAGCACGGTGAAGTCGAAGCCGGTGTCTTCCAGCCCCAGCCCCAACGCGTAGGCCCACGAGAGCCGGTCACGCACCGCCTCAGCGGCCTGGCGGTCCGTCAAGTTCTCCGCCATCTGGAACACCGTCACCAACGCCAGGCGCCCCGGAGACCAACCCGCCGGCCCCGTCTTGCCGAATGCAGCCGCGAACTCCTCGTCCGGGAACAGTTCCCCGAGCCGGTCGCGCACCGCCACCGGCAACGGCACCGCGCGTCCGTAGTTCTTCGCCCGGACCGCCCGCGTCACCACGGGATCCGGCTCCGGCCACGACCGCGGCTCCAACGACACGACCACTCTCACCCCGCGACCGGGGATCAGGAAGGAACCGGCCGCAGCACCAACCGTGCCAGCACAATCAAGCCGCTGTCAGCCCACAACCCGAATGGGCAACAGGGTCACGCAGGCATCCAAAGACCGGACCGCCTCCTGCGAACTGCGCAACTCCGCCCACAACGCCAGGTGATCCTGCCAGTTGTCGACCGGTCCGTCGGGCACAGTGAAGCTGGCGATCTTGGCGACGCTGGCGCGCCTTGCACTGCAAGGAGCTCTGAGCAAGTCGGCCGCCGTGATGGTCACTTGGCGCGCGACAGGCCGGACGTCGTAGTGCTCGTACGCGGCATCCCACACCTGTGCAGGACGATTCCAGCGTTCTCCATCCCACCAGTACCCACCGTGGCGATACAGGATCCCCGTGGGCTCGTGCATCCAGGCGTGGTGCAGGCTTCCCAGGTCACGGTCATGAATGAGCAGGACGGTCCGGCCGTGCACTGGGTGGTAGTACACCGCCCAGGCAAACGCCCGGTTCTTGGGCTCGGTCGTGAACGCTACCCAGCCCCCATTGCGTGTTTCATCAGTGCGCCCCCATAGGCCTTCTCCCTGGTTCCGACCGGTGCGCTCGATGGCGTCGGGGTTGTCCAGGGGCAGGCGGCCGTCGTTGACGAACGGAAGCCCGGGGGTGGGATGGTCAGTACGGGTGCCATTGGCAACCGGCCGAATGCGAGACACGTTTCCCCCTCGATGCTGATGTGTCAGGTCGCAGGAACGCTAGCCCGCACACCGAGGGGGCACGCGTCGAAAATCAGCCCACGTCACGCAGCTTTGAGCCCGCGGCGCCGCGCCTTCAAGACGTCGTAGCCCAGCGAGTACATCCGCGACCACTTCGATGCAGGCGACGCCGTCCAAATCGGTCTCGGGACGCACGACGTCTACGTGCCCGCTTTCGGTAGATGTCGGGGGGTTGGTAACAGAGCGGTGCCATCGGCGTGACTGCAATCTTGCGCCGAAGCCAGGATCATGAGTGCATGAAAGACGAGGACGCCCCGGACGCCGAAGATGACTTCGATCAAGAAGTGGAGGCACAGCAGGATGCAGGCGACGACATCGACTTGTCCGGTCTCATGAAGTCCGCCGGGAGGAACGCCGCCTGGTTCAACTCCGTCGAAAAGCAGGTTGAGCCGATCCGCCGCCAACTCCGCTCGATCGAGTCCATGCGTCGCTCAATGGTGGAGGCCATGGGACCGGCCAACGCGGTCTACCAGGCTGCCCTGGACGCCCAGCGCCGTTACCAGGCGATCGCCACGCCCGTCCTGGCACTCCAAAGCGATCTCAGCGACATATACGACTGGCACAGCCGCATCAACGACGCTGTGCGCAGTGTGTCGCTCCCCCGCACACTGCTGGAACAACTCGGGGCGGCATCGGCTCTCTTCCTACCCGAGAACCTCAGCGGGCTCGACACCGAGGACCTCTACACGATCCTGAGCCTGGGTGAGGACGACGGGCTGTCCCTCGCGTGGGCACCACGGACCGAGATCGTCAAAGCTCTGCTCCCCCTCAGCACCCGTCTGGAGCGCTACACCCTTCTTGCCGAGTACCGGGACGATGTTCTTGACGACGTCGAAGCCAGCCTCCAGATCGTCACCCACCCGGAGCTCACGGGCATGGTCACCATCTTGAACGCTGCCACCCGCACCGCGCGGGCTGACTTCAACGAGGGCGCCCAGGCCCTGGCGGGCAACGTGCTCGAGACGGCGATGAAGCGGCACGGCAACGCCTGGATCCGGCGTTCTTTCCCCCAAGCGACGTACACAAAGGGCGGCCATCACTGGGTCATCGACAGTGCTCTCAACGACGCGGGCGATTGGAGCGACCTCACTCTCCTGCAGTTCAAGCACTACCTGGTGCTGGCCGGCATGAGGAACACCTTCGGTCCCGACACCACCCAGGACACCTTCAACCGCCACCTCGGAGCCCACCAGGCCTCACCCGACACTTACCGCCCAGAGTTCGTTCTGCTGGCGATTCTCCTCGCCCACGCCTTGCTGCGGGCACTGAACCAGGGCCTCGAGCAGCCCGACGACGAATAGGACTACGCTGACCGGTGGGCGGCCGACACGCGTACGGTCACATCAGGAAGGGCGGTGACCAGCTGGTCACCGCGTATCGGACTGATCTCCTGTCTCCGTCTTCGCGTTCTCCTACTGCCAGCGGAGCCGGGCGCAGTCTGCGGTCGCGTGGGCCAGCAGTTCGGTGTCGTCGTCGGGGACGGGGCGCCGGAGATGTGCGGCGAGGTCGCGGTACAGATGCAGCGCTTCCGGCGTGCCTGTCGCGGCGAGGATGGTTGACCACAGGGGAGCATCAGGCTTGGTCTTCTTCTCCACGGCTTGCAGAACGCTGAGCCGGTCCTCGTAGCTGAGGCGGACCAGGTCACGCTGGCCGGTGCGCTCTCGTATCTCCAGCCAGGTGGTGACGCGCGCTTCGCGGGCCGCTTTCTTCAGCGCGCCCAAGACGAACGGAGCCAGGTAGGCGATCTTCTCAGCGCGCTCATTCTCCGCCTGCTGTGCCGCGGCCCTCAGCCGGGCCTCCGCCCGCTCGGCGCGTTCACGGCGCTCCGCTTCCTCGTGCTCGCGGGCCACCTCGTGTTGCTCCCACAACGCACGCTGCTCCGCTTCCTCCTGTTCGTGGGCCCGCGCACGCTGCTCTCGCCACGCGCGTTGCTCCGCCTCCCGCTGACGGCGTTGTGCGGCGTTCTGCTCCTGCTGCTGGCGGCGCCGGGCGGCCTGTTCGGCATTGACCTTTTCGCGTGCGAGGCGATGCACTTCGCGCTCTACCGCTGACACGTTCCCGTCGTTCATCAGGTTGGAGACCTGGGTCAACAGCGCATAGGTGGGCGTCTGCTGCAGCTCCTGCAGCAGCGACTCGCGCTCCCGAGTGCGCTGGTCCAGTCCCTCTTGACCGCGCTTGAGGGCCAGTCGGAGGCGGGCGACGTTTTCCGGGAGGTGGTCCTTCTCCAGGAGCCGCTTGATGGCGCCCACCCGGGTGTAGAGGAGCTCGGGCTGCTCGCGCAGGGCCCGGTCGAGGTGCATCACGGCGAGCTTGACGGCATCGTCTTGACGCGCAGTGCTGGCCCCGTTCGGGCGTGGAGCGATGTCGATGATGGCGCGCCGGGTGGGGGCGGCTGGTTGGCGCGGGCGCGGATCGTCGGTCAAGGGGGCGCGTACCGCGTCGGGCCGGGTCGTGGTGTTCAGGCCTTTGGGCGTCAGCGTGACGTTGTCGAGACTGTCCCAGGTGGTGCCCTGGCTGGGGTGTTCGGTGCCGAACCGCATGACACGGCCGCCGCCGGGCCGGTCTTCGAAGCGGAGGCGTTGCACGTAGCCGCGCTCGTTGAGGATGTGCGCCGGCACCCGGACGCCCGGCCCGAGAATGATCTCCCAGAAGTCGCCGTTCCAGTCCGCCGGCTGATTGCGGTCGAGGTGAACCAGGAGAGTGCGCCCGTCCTCGAACTGGACAAGCACGGCGGAGCCGAGCGGCTCAGGGTAGGTGAACTGAGCTGTCAGGCCCTGGGCGTGGAGCCAGGCCGCGAGGTGCGCCTTGGCATACAGGTGGTCGGCACTGTCCTTGCCGCGACCGGTCCGCGCGCAGCGCACCGATTCGTCGCTGGTGCCGTAGTGGGCGAAATGGCAGATCTTGTCTGTGCATCGCCGGGTGGTGAGCCGCCGACCGCAGCCGCCTTCGAACATCGTGCCGCACCAGATGGTGACGTCGGCGTGCTCGAGACGGAACGCGTCCAGTTCATCCGGCGTCTCCGGGCAGAGAGCCGGATCGTCGGAACCCGGACTGCCGAACACCGCGGTGCGAATCAAGCGCCTGTCCACAGCACCCCCTGAGAACGACTTTCAGGTAACACGCTGTCATTGTGTACGACGGCACTGACAATCAAGCCTGCCGACGCTGTGGACAGTTGAGGCTGGCCGTTGCTGCGTCGACCGGAACGTATGGGCCGCGCCTGCGCCCAGCCCGTAAGAGCGGTGGCATAGGCAGACATCACGTTCCGGCAGAAGCGGGCGCGTGCCCGGGGCGTGGTCGTCTCCCGGAAGAGACTCTGGACTTGGTGGTGCGGGGTGCGTTCAGGCGTCAACGTGCACGGTGAGGTACATGTCCCCCGGTGCGCCGCCGTGTTGGCCGGGACCTCCGAGTTCGCGGAGCCGGACCTTCTGGCTGTCCTTGATGCCGGCGGGAAGGCGGACCTTGTGGGTGTGCTGCTCTCGGATCACCTGGCCTTCACCCTTGCACGCGGTGCAGGACCGTGCCGCGGTCTCATCGGTCCGTGTGGCGCAGGCGGGGCAGGCCTTGCGGGAGGTGATCCGCACGGGGATGATCGCGCCTGCTGCGGCTTCCGCTCCGCTGACCTGTATGTGGTGCGCGAGGTCCCGGCCGCGACTGGGCGGTGTGGCCCCGAAGTGCCGGTCGTTGATCTCTTTGAGGATGTCCCGAACTCTCCTGGCGGAGGCCGGCCGCTGAGCCGGGTCTTTGGCCAGGAGCTGGGTGACCAGCCGCTCCAGTTCAGCGGGAGTGTCGGGGCGCAGTGTGCGCAGCGGGGCGGGCTGCTCGTTGATGTGCTGGTTGGCCATCTGCCAGGAGCTGCCGGTGAAGGGGTGGCGGCCGGTGACCATTTCGAAAAGGACGCAGCCGAGGGAGTACAGGTCGGAGGGGTGGTCGAAGGTGCCGGCGAGTGCTTCGGGCGCCATGTACGCCGGGGTGCCGATCAGGACGCCGGTGGTGGTGATGTCATGCCGTTCGTCGCTGCTTTTGGTGATGCCGAAGTCGACGACCGTCGCCTGGCCTCTGGACCTGATGATGATGTTGGACGGTTTGATGTCCCGGTGTGTGAGGCCCTCGCCGTGTGCGGCTGTGAGGGCGTCCGCGACGCAGGCCGCCACGTGCAGGGCCTTGGGCAGGGGCAGTCTCCCGGTTTTCAGGACGTCGCTGAGCGGTTTGCCGGGCAGGAGCTCCATCACCAGGTAGGCGCACGCCTGCCCCTTATGCGTCGCGGAGCCGAAGTCGTGGACGGTGACGATGTTCGGGTGGGCGAGGCCGCCGGCGACTGCGGCCTCACGGGCGAACCGAGCGACCTGCCGGCTGCTGCTCGCGTGACCGGTGAGGACCTTGACCGCGACCAGGCGGTCGATCTTGGGATCGTGTGCTGCCCAGACCTGACCGAACCCGCCTGCACCGATCGACTGGATCAGCCGGTAGCGGCCGTCCAGCACGGTCCCTTCCTGCACGACTCCCCCCTTCCCGTACGCACAGCAACGCACGGTGCACCAAGCGTGTACCCGTCACGCTACGCCGGGACCACCACCTGGAACAGGGAACTGCTGATCTACCGCGCTGTGACTCAGGCAGTGGTCCGTAGGGCAGACCCCGGCTCATTGGTGGGGGTTTCCGCTTCCCGCGCTGCTGCACGCTCTTGCCGAGCCCGGCGCAAAGCGGCAGCTTCGGTCACTGCAGCCTGACGGCGACGCTGGACCCGGCGCTGCTCGATCGGAGCCGGCACAGCGTCCGCGACGACATCGGACTCGGGAAACGCCCGGCGGGACAGCTCCCGCATCGCCTTCGTCTGCCGCTCCACCGCTTCCGCGACACCCAGATCCAACCGGGACGACGGCGCAGCCTGACGGTGGGCTTCAATCGCACGGCGGTACCCGTCCGGCGACGGCCGGCGCTCCTCTCGCAGGGTGGGCCCGGAGGGCGTGGGCAAGTCGGTGGCTGCCAGGGTGGGGCCGGTCTTCACCGGCTTGGGCGCAAGGACCTGGAGGGTCTGAACGTTCGCGTTCGGCACGCGCTCATTGGTCGCTGCGATCAGCTGCGGTGCGCTCCAGCGCAGTTTCGTGCCGACGGCCTGGACGTCAGGGACGACGTCCAGGCGCCCGGTGTCCGCGTCGAACGCCACCGCCTTCACGCGCCCGGCGAGCTCGGGCGTGGCCGCGGCGAGGATGGCGTCGAAGTCAGCGAGAACGCTTCCGCCGGCGGCGGGGGCGACCATGCCACGCTCCGTCATCATCATCCCGATCGCGGTCCCCAGTCCGAGTGGCTCGCGGCCGTCTCGTCGTACGGCGCTGCCGGTGCGCCGCTTGGGCTTCTTCGTCGGTGCGCCGTTCTTCTTCGCTGCTTCGCGTGCAGCGAGCAGGGCCTGGCGCGCGAGGTCGACGCCGCTCAGCTCGGTGGTCATGCGATCACCGCCGTGTCGTCGTTCAGCGGGCGGGCGGCAAGCTCGGGCAGCCGGTCCGTCCACGGCGCGGCGCCGGCCTGCTCGGTCCGGGCGGCGGCCTGCTCGCGCAGCTGCTGCAGCCGCGTCGCGAGCAGGTACTCGGCAGCGCGCTCGCGGGCGGTGTCGGCGGCCTTCGTCGCCGCGGCGACAGCGTCCGCACCGTTCGGGTTGTGCCGGAACCAGCGCCGCCCCTGCTCGGTCTTGTAGGCCCGCCGGGCCTCCGCGTCGGCTTCCTCGGTCCGGGCCAGCCGCACCAGCGCACTGCGGCGGAACTCCGGCAGCGCCTCCTCCACCGCCCGCAGCGCGCCGAAGGCGAGCACGGACGCCGTGCCGATCGGGTCGGCGTCCAACTCACTGAGCGGCGCCGAGTCCAGGAACACCCGCCGGGCGCGCTCGATGTCGGCCGCCAGCGAGGCCCGGACATCGGCGGCGACGGCGTCGACCGCGGCCTGGTCTTCCAGGTCGGCGGCCCAGGTCGCGGCGACCAGGGCGGCCTCCATCGTCAGCGCCTCCGTCCGGCGTTCGTACCCGCACGCCTCGCACAGCCCACCGGCCTGCTGCTGCCCGCAGTCCTCGCACGCCAGCGCCTGACGGACCGCATCGGCGGCCGCCGCGGCCGCGCGCTCGCACTCCGCCCGCTCCGCCGCTTCCGCACGGGCCGCCTCGCGCCGGGCCTTCTTCGCGCGGGCCTGCTCCTGGCGCCACACGAGGTCCTCCGCCTCGATGGCCGCCTGCTCGCGCAGCCGCTCCTCGAGGACGCGCCGGCGCTCATCGTCGCCCAGGCCGGGCAGCTCCCGGTCGATCTGCGCCGCGATCTTCGCCCGCCGGGCCCGCCGGATGTGCACCACGTTGCCGCAGTTCTCGCACTCGCTGCCGGTGTCCAGGCGGATCCCGTCGTCGCAGCGCCGGTCCGAGCACGACGGCCGCCGCACCAGACCCCGGCCGATCAGCCACCCGAACGGCTTGTCGACCAGGGCCTCGCCGCCGGTCTCCGCCAGGCGGTCAGCAAGCCGGTCGGCCAGCAGCCGCGGCGCACCACCCGGCAGCGCCAGCAGGCCCTCCAGGCTGGCCAGCTCCGCCTTCGCGGCCTCTTCCACCCGGTCCTGCTGCCAGCCGGACAGCCGCTCCCACAGCCACGACACCGGCCCCAGAGCCACCCGCAGACCAAGATCAGCCGGAAGGGCCACCCTCCGCTGCTGCTGCGCCTTTTCCCACCCTGCGGCCTTCGGCCGGCCACCGGCGCCAGCAACGGCAGCGCGCTGCCCCACCCGCTCATCGACCGGGGACTCCTTCGGCTTTTCCCCGCGCAGCGGGCCGCCCTTAGCCACCGGCGACGCCGACTCGGCAGCGCCGGTCTCGCCGTCGACGGCCTGGCCCTCGCGCACGCACACGCGGTCCGGCAGATCACCGAACCCACCACGGCCTTCGCCGGAAAAACCACAATCAAGCTGCTGAGGAACGACGGGAGTAACCAGGTGAGGGTGGTCAGTGTGAAGGGCTGCCGCAACGCCGTGCTCTGCAACATCCGCCACATCCGTCACCGGCACGCCGCTGACCTGCGTTTCCTCCTCCAGTTCCGACGGCTCACCAGCCCCTGCCGTAACGCCGCGCTCTGAAAACTCGGGCTCAGGGGCCTCCGCACCGTCCTCCTGGACGTCGTCGGCGACCGTACGGCCGTGCGCGGCGGCGACCGCCGGCACCATCAGCCGCGACCGGTTCGCGAGCCCGGACGCCGTCCGCAGACGCACCCGGATCACGAGCTCCCGCTCCTCCAGTCGCCCGATGATCCCCGCCGCCGCTGCTGCCGTGCACCCCATCAGCCGGGCCAGCGTCGCCGCCGCCCGGCCGCGCTTGGTGTCCACCGCCCCGCCGCACTGCCGTACCCGCCCGGTCTCCCGCGCCTCCAGCACCAGCAGCAGCAGCGCGAGGCGGTCCGTCGCCGCGCCCCGACCGGTACGCGTACCGATCAGCCCGGCCGGAGTGACTCGCCCATCCTTGTGCTTCCAGCCCGGCGCCATCACGGCCTCCAGCAGCCGCTGCAGCGTTGCGTACTCCTTCTTCGCCAGGTTCAGCGGGTGCCCGACCACGTCCTGCGCCGCCCACAGCGGCAGCACCTTGCACTCCAGCCCGTCGTCCTGGCCGTACTCGCCCTCCGCCGTGTCGACGGAGACGACGCCCGAGCGGCGCAGTACCGGCAGGACGTCGGAGGCCGTGTACGACGCGGACACCCCGATCCACCGCCCGAGCTCACTCGTACGGATCTTCACCACGCCGGTCTCCGACGGCGTACGCGACGCCAGCACCAGCACCGCCAGGCGCACCGCGTCCGACGCACCATCCAGGCCGGCCACGTCCAGCAGCGCGCGCACCGCTCCACCCAGACGGGCGCGTGCGTCCCGACCGAGCGACAGCGGGTGGCCCGCGACCCGGTCCGGCACCGGTCCGGCCTGGACCGACCGAAGCCGACGCCGCGAGCTCCCGCCCGGCGCTTCGTCGACGGAGTTGTCGACGACGTCCCAGAAGCTGTGGTCCAGCGAAGCGGCCCGCGCCGCCACGGCGCTCATCGGCCCACCGCCGCGACAGAGTGGTGGGCGGACACAGGCGGGCAGGCGCGAACGATCATCCCGGCAGCCTCGGGGACTTCCCCTGTGGACAGAGTCCGGCGATCAGCGGCGGACCTGTGGATAACGAGAGCGGAGACAGATCGGTGAGCGTCGTCCGAGGGAGCGGCAGACGTTGCGGCTTCGCTCCGCGATCCCATCCCGAAAGCGCCGCAGTTGTAGCTTCGTACCGGAAATCCAACTTCCGGTACGAACCGGAGAAAGGCGGATGAACCGTACGCCGATCCCGTCACACGGGACGACCGCCACGCCTGAACCGGGGTGAAACGGACAAGGTCAAGCTGACAGAGGGACACCACTTCGGGCACTATGAGAACGACCTGCCTTCCATATAGCTGGACCGACCAGAGCCCCTCGGGGCTGGACCGACCTCCAGGTGTGCGGATGTGTCAGGGGCCGCCCCCTTCGTGAGGAGAGGGCGGACACCGATCGGGTGGGGGGAGATTTCTCCGTCCCTCCCGGTTCTCGTGAAGTGCGAAGCCCCTGTGGTGGGGGCCACGCGGTGAAGCGAGTCGGTACTGATCTGGCTGTGGTGGCCGTGGTTAGTAGCCGGTGGTGCAAGTGGCCCTGATAAGGGGCCGGGTACAGATGAGCGGCTTGATAGGCCGCGGCTCAGGACCAGCGCGAACTGGGATCTGAGCGACCGACTCGGGCTATGAGCCCGGTCGGAGACGGGCCGCGCGAGGCCAGCGGGAGGTTAGTCCGCTTCTTGGCGCGCGCGGCCGATGGCCGCTAGGTCATCCCGATCCCCCTTCGGAGGACGGCGTCGCGCTGCCCTCATTCAGCTCAGCGGCCGCAGGGAAACGCTCCGCGAGTCGCTTGAGCAGGTGAATGTAGGCGTCGCGCTGCGGGCGCCGGGGGGTGCTCTTCCCCAGCTCCCAACGCACTACGGCGAGTCGCTTCACGCCCACCGCGTCCGCGACGTCCTGCTGCGTGAGGTTCGCAGCAAGACGCAACTGCGCGCGCACGCGCGGCGGCGGGAGGACATCTTCCAGGCCGTCCAGCAGGGCATCGACCTGCTTCAAGCGGTCCGGGTCGGACATAGCGCAGCCTCTCAAGATCGATCGATCTCTGAAACATACACCGTTTGATCTCCTGCGGGGAGCGGATACCTGCTGCACGTCACTCCTCCCGCCCATACAACGACCACTGGCTGGTCCTGGCACCGAGATGATCCGGCGGCTGCGCTCGCGCCGAATCGACGGCACTGACTTGGACCGTCCGCATGGCGTAGTGGCCTGGGGCCAAGAGCGGAAGGGAGCCGTCGTCGGGAGGCTGAGGGAAGTCGGATACGGCAAGGTCGATCTGCTTTTCGCATCCGGCCTGTGCGCACTCGCAGGAGAAGGACAGCACGACATCCGAGGTGGCCCCGAGAGCCCGCGCCCATGACCGGGTGAAGAAGGTCTGGTACTGATCGACGAAGGCGCGGTTGGCGTAGCGGAGCAGCTGGCGCCGCTCCAGCTGACTTGTTGCCACAGGTCCATGAGCAAGTAGGTCGGCGAAGTGGCTTTCGACCTTCGTCACGACTTCCCCCAGGCTCCACGATTCGTCGACTACCAACATCTGGCCGCCGAACCGCTTCACCTCAGCCGTGATCTCATCGCCCAACCGCTGGTACAGCTCACGTACGCCGGGAAGCAGATCACGTTCGTCCAGACGGTCGCGCTGCAGTTCCGGGGTCGGGATCAGCCACAGAGCTTGACCGCTGCCGACCACCTTCGGCGTGATCGGCGTGCCTTCGGCGAGCGTCAGCGGTGAAGTCGGCAGTGCTAGGAGGTCGTCCTGGACCATGGGCCCGCGCTCGTGGTGCAGCGACATCGCGAGCCGCTCCTCCATGGGGGCTGACCAGCGGTCCGGGATTGGCGATTCCTCGTACCGGATTGCGGCTGGATGGCCTGCGGCGATTGCTCGGTCGCGGTGCTCCCAAGTGTGAGCGTCGGCGTTGTACCAACGCAGGCCGTGGCGCCGAGCGAGCAGCCGGGCAACGGTGGTCTTGCCCACCCCCGGTGCGCCGCCCAGCCACATCACGGATCCGAGGCCATCCATCTGCCACTCCTTGATCTACCAGGTGAAATGGGACGTTGAGCTCATCTCGCCGGCGGCGCGCTACGCCGTCGGCGACCAGCGCCAACTGGAGGCATGCAGCGCTTCGGCCCTGTCAATGACGATCTCCTGGCGCAGCCTCTTCTCTTCGTCGTCGTGGTAGGCCGCGGTGACGGTGTGCTGGCCGGGGTGCTTGCGGTAGATCTCGCCCGGCTTGGCCTGCATCCACCCCCGGCTGACTGCCTCGCAGAACAGGACGACGCCGGCGTCCTCGAATGCGGGGATCGCGGGCCAGCCTCCCAATAGGCGCACGAGGTCCGTGCGGGCGGTGAGTGTGGTGCCCATGACTGGCAGTTCACCGCGCTTGGCGCCGTCCAGGAGCGCCCGATCCGGCAGCAGCCCGGGGGCAGGGTCGTTCGGACCGGGCTCCAGGTGGCCATCAGGATGCAGGTCCAGGCACGGGGCAACCGTCCAGCCGTAGGACGGGTTGGCCTCCAGGATCTCGATGTCGCGGGCGAGAGTCTCCTGGTCGGGGAGGAGATCGTCGGCATCAACGCAGCGCAGCAAGGTTCCGGTGGCGCGCGCCAAGCCCAGGGTGCGGGCCTGGGCGGCTCCACCCCAGCGGCCGGCGCTCTTCGAGATCCACGGGGCGTCCGGAACTGCCTCCAGCGGCTTGCCCGTCCGTCCGTCCTCTTGCATCACCCACTCGAGCTGCCAGCCGGCGGGGAGCTTCTGACCGGAGAGGCACTCGTGCAGCTCGTGCAGATAGGCGTACCCGCCCTCGTACACGGGCGTCAGAACGGTGATCGTCGGCATCAGGAGTCGCTCCACTTCGGAAGTTCGGTGACATAGACAAGGGCTGAGCGGTCGGCGGGCAGCGGGATGTCGGTGACCTCCGCAACACGCCCGGTGGTGGCGTACGAGACCTTCCGGATGCGGAAGATCGGAACACCCGGCGGAATGTCCTGCTCCTCGGCTTCCTCTTCCGTCGGCATCGTCGCTGCGACGTAGTCGATGATCTTCGCGAGCTCGACGCCGACGGTGTACAGCTGGTGCTGCATACCGCCAGGCCAGGGGTCGTTGGCCTCGTCGAAGACTGAGGGGTCGCGCTCGACGATGTCGAGCGGCACGTAGGACACCGAGCTGCCAGCCCCCGCACTCCTGTCGACGCGGCGGACCCTGGAGCGGCGCAGAACCCTCGTGCCCGGAGCCAGCCCCATCACGCTGGCGATGTCGTCAGGGCACACCACGACCTCGTGAAGAGCGACATCTTCCGCGAGATCGCGCAGGGAGACGCCCTGGTCACGTTCGGCCGAACCGTTCTGGCTGCGTACCTCCTCCGGCTCCCGGACGAGCTGCTTCTCCTCGAAGTAGCGCTCGTTGCTGCGCTCGGTGCGCTTTGGAGGGACACGGACCCACGTCTTGCCGTTCGGCTTTCCGGAGATGACACCGCGCTCCTTGAGGACCTGCACTACTCGGCTGGCGGTGTTCTTGCCGACGTCGAACTGCTCGGCGATCTCGCGGACGGTGAGGAACTGGTCGCCAGGCTTCATCGCGGCGTTGATGCGGCGAGTCAGTGTCTCGGCCAGGTCGAGGTACTTAGTCGGGCTCGGCATGCCTGAACGATCTCACCCCAGTGGCACCGACGCAAGCAGTGTCCCAGGACAAAAAACATGACCGTCTCGGGATAGGCCCTTGACGCGCTCTCTGTCCCATGACAAAGTCTCGTTCTGTGCCGGGACAAACTCCTTCCGGGAGTCGGTCCCCTGACGGACTGTCATTGCCAACCCGCGTTCTGCGGAACGCGGGAGAGGAGTGCCACCCCATGAATGCCACCAGCCGCCCCACCGCCGGCCTCGCCACCGAGAACTTCGACGCTGAGACGCTCGCGCTCCTGGAGGCGGTGGAGGTGCCGCTCCCCGACTTCGCCGGCATCGACCTGGACGTCGCCTTCGGTACGCCGCTGGAGATGTACGACCTGGTGACCACGGACGAGCTGGCCCGATGGGACGCCGCGTCCGCGGTGAAGAAGGGCAAGACCAAGGCCCGCGACGAGGTCGTCGCGGCGTCCGGGGCGCGGTGGGAGGCGGCGCGGGACATCCTCGCGGCCGACCCGTCGATCACCGCACTGGTCCGGGAGCGCCTGGTCGACATGCTCCTCCCCTATGCCACGCAGCTGCGCATCGCGCGTCGGCCGGCCGTCGCGGCGCCCCTGTCGATCGCGGCCTGATTCCCCCAGCCCTTCGGCTCTGACGGCTCCCATCGTCGCCACCTCGAGTGGCGGCGGTCGAAGCGGCCAGATTCACCGACCGCCTAGCCCCCGGAGAAGGTCTTTTGCGACTGGCGTCGCGGCCGGACCGGGGAGTGACCGTTCCTTGAGAATCGAAGACGCTACGCCGGGTGACGACTGCCGCCCCTGACCAGGCAACTGGCCGGGTGTTGCGCGTAAGGGTGACCGGACTCCAGTCCTTGCGGGGCTGTCGGATGCGTCAGAAGGGCACGACCGGAGCCAGAATCCCGGTCACCGTGAACGGCGGTGCGAGGCGGGGAAGTGAGAGCGACCCTTCTTCGTGCCACGGAGCGGCAGCAAGACGGACTTCGGTCTGTTTCGGCTGTCGCGTGGGCCGAGCGATCACCCTCCCCCGCAGCATCTTGCGGCGGTAGCGCGATGACAGCCCCCAGCCGGTATACGGAACATCGCACGACCCGGCGGGTGAGCCAGTGGTCGCGGGCACTCCACCTCCCGGTCGAAAGGTGGTCAGCGCGGAAGGCAGCAGGCCGCGCGCCGCAACACCCCAAGCATTTCGCAGCCCCGCGCTGCCCAGTCGCCCGCCGCCCGGCTTCCGGGTTGGTCGGTGGGCGGTGGAGAGCGCGGTGGACACCGGCTCTATCAACCGCGACAGCCCCAGGGATGAGGCCCCCGGGGCTGTCCAGGACCTGTATGGAGGCCCTGATGCAGCTCAGCATGACACGCGTGGTGCCCCGAACGAACGCCGGGATCATCGACGACATCGAGGACGCGGACAATGAGAAGGGCTTCGAGCCCGACGACCTCACCGTGTTCCACCAGCTCGTCCGCCACCTCATCGCCGACGGCGACCGCCGCGCGGCCAGGGCCGGCCGCAAGGCCCGCCGCACGCTCGCCGAGATGACCGTCGTCGGACAGAGGCGGTGAGCGGGATGGACTGGCGCCACCGGGCTTCGTGCCGCGACGAGGACCCCGAGCTGTTCTTCCCCATCGGCACGACCGGCCCGGCGCTCCTGCAGATCGAGGAGGCCAAGGCGGTCTGCCGCCGCTGCCCGGTCATGGAGCAGTGCTTGACCTGGGCGCTGGAGTCCGGTCAGGACGACGGCGTGTGGGGCGGGCTGTCCGAGGACGAGCGGCGGGCGCTGAGGCGCCGCGCCGCCCGCAACCGGGCTCGGCAGGCGGTGTCGGCATGACGGACGCCGACCACAAGCGCCTGGAGGACGCCCTCCGCCGGACCAACGAGCAGCACGACTTCGGTCGTCGCGCTCACGGCTGAGCGTCCCGCCCCCCAGGACGCAAACCCAACTCCACTCCCGTACCACGCTGTTCGTTCAGGTCGGCCGCCCGCACCACGGGCGGCCGACCTTTCGCATCCCCGGATCCGGGCATCGTCCCGGCTCGACGTCCATCTCAGGAGGCGCCATGCGCACCATCCGCCGCGACGGCTGGACCGCCGCCGACTACGACTCCGAGCAGATCCTTCACGAGCTCGGGCACCGCGACGCCGCCGCCCGCGTCAACCGGGCCCGCCGCTGGCACCCGGTCCGCCGGGCCTGGCGCACCCTGCGTACCCGGCTGCACCGTCGGGCCCCGGAGACGACCCCGTGTATCGACTGGGACGCAGCCCGGGAGGCCGCCGACGCCGTCAACCGCGGCGACGTCGAAGCGGCCGACCGCATCGTCCAGGCCACCCCCGACCCGCGCACGACCGCCTTCGCGGCGTTCCGCTTCATCGGCGTCAAGTGACCCCTTCCTGCCTGGCGGTTGCCTCCTCCGCCCGTCTCCACCGTGTGCTGGGACGGACGGGGCCGAGGGGAGCCGGACAGTCCGGACCGCGTGATCCGTAAGGAGCTACGGATGCCCTTCTCCACTCCGGCCGCCACCGCGGCGGCCACCGCGTTCAAGGTCGACGACTTCGTGCTGTACCGCGACCCCGAGCGGTTCTGGCGCGGCGAGCCGGGCCACACGATCGTCTGCCGCGTCAGCAACGTGGTGCGCTTCACCAACGGCGAGGCCCGCTACAACCTGCTGCCGGTGACGGGCGGCCTGGTCCGCGAGGTCCAGGGCGACTACATGCGGCTGCTGCCGCCGGCCGACGCGATGCGCGACATCGACACCGCCCCGCTGAACGGCGACGACGCCGCCGACGGCATGACCGCGGCCGCGATGGCCTGGCTCACCCAGCAGGCCGCCACCGCCAACCGGCGCCCGGAGCTGCCGCCCCACTGACCCACCCCCCTCAAGCCCGGCCGGGCCGCCGCCCCCCGAGACGGCGGCCCGGCCAGCGCACACCAGAAAGGACCCCGCCTGTGAGCACCCGACGCCAGCCCGCCCGCAAGGCTCCCGCCAAGAAGACGACGACCAGGGCCAAGACCACCCCGGCCACCACGACCGCGACGGCCGGCCCGAGCGAGGCCGCCGACACGACGGTGGCCACCGAGCCCGCCCCCGCCCCCGCGCCGGCGTCGGTGCCGGTGCCGGTGCCGGAGGTCGACACCGAGGCGATCGTGACCGCCGCCCGTGCGGAGGCCGACCAGCTGCTGGCCGCCGCGCGCACCGAGGCGGAGGCCCTGATCGAGCAGGCCCGTCGGCAGAGCGCCGACGCCGACACCGCGGCGCAGAAGGCGCAGGCGGAGGCGGACAGCATCCTCGCCGTCGCCAAGGACCAGGCGATGCGGATGCGCAAGCTCACCGAGGAGCAGATCGCGTCGGCGGAGGAGACCGTGCAGCGGGCCCGCACGATCGCCGACGGCGACCTGGCGGCGGCCGAGCAGACCCTCGCCCGCCGCCGTCAGGCCGCGGAGAAGCTCCAGGCCGAGGCCGAAGCGGAGGCCGCCCGGATCGTGGAGGCCGCCCGCGCCCGCGCGGCGCAGCTGCGTACCGAGGCGGAGCGGGACAAGGACCGCGTCCAGGCCGAGGCCGACGCCACCGCCGCGCACGCCGCGCACCTGGTGGAGGAGGCCAAGCAGCGGGCCGCCGACCTGGTGGCAGTTGCCGAGGACGACGCCCGCGCGCGCCGCGAGGCCGCGACCGAGATGCGCCAGCAGGCGGAGAAGGACTCCGAGCAGCTGCGCACCCAGGCCCGCGAGGACGTCGCCACGGCCGAAGAGGACGCGGCGAGGATCCTGGACCAGGCCCGCGGCCAGGCCGCCGAAGTGCTCCGCGAGGCGGAGCAGGACGCCGACGACACGCGCGGCGAGGCGCAGCAGGTCCTCGAGGCCGCGCAGGCGCAGGCGGAAGAGGACGTCCTGAAGGTCCGCTCGATCGCGGAGGCCAAGGCGGCCGGCGCCATCTCCAGCGCGGAGGCCGCCGCATCCGAGCGGATCACGGCGGCTGAGAAGGAAGCGGGCCGCCTGGTCGCCGACGCCAAGCGGGAAGCCGAGCAGGTCCGCAACCGCGGCCGTGCCGAGGAACAGCGGGCACGGGCGGAGCTGGAGGCCACCCGCGCGGAGGTCACCGCCGCCCAGGCGCTCATCGCGAAGCAGGAGAAGAGGAAGAACTTCGTCAACACCTGGGGGCCGCGCGTGGCCCTGGGCGCGACGATCGTCCTCACCGCCTCCGGCGAGTTCGCCCTGGCCAAGCTGAGCGGCTGGCCCGCAGAGGTCGCCTGGGCGCTGCCGCTGGCGATCGACGTCTACGTCGTGCAGGCGTTCCGCCGGCACCGCGACGTCGCGGGCGCGCTGATCCTCATGGTCGCCGCGAACGCGATCTACCACCTCGCGGACGCCGGACTGGTTGGCGTCGACAAGAAGGGCAACCCGCTGTGGTGGCTCATCGTCGGCGTCGCCGCCATCGCCCCGTGGGTGATGTGGCGCATCCACCAGATCACCAAGGAGCCCGGTGAGACGGACTCCGGTGAGACCGGCACCACGGGCGGCGCCGGACCGGATGAGACCACGCGCACCGCGCCCGCCGGTGAGACCGAGCACACCCGGGCCGCCGATCCCAGCGGCTTCGGTGAGACGGTTCCCCACCCGCGCACCGCCCCGGCACTCGTTGCCGAGACGGGTGAGGGTGAGACCCGCCGGGAGCTTGAGACCGGTCCCGCTGAGATGAGCGGCCCGGTGAGCCTGACTGAGACGACGCCTCACGCGAGTGAGACGCGCAGGTCAGACGGTGAGACGGACTCCTCGGACAACGGCGTGACCCCGGTTCCGCTGCGCTCCGGTGAGACCGGCCGCCCCGCGCTCGCCCGGGACGCTGAGATCGAGGGGCAGATCACCTCGCTGCTCAGTCTCATGTACCGGCGCCAGGGAGCGGAGACCGTCTCAGTGGACGAAGCCAAGGACGTCCTCGGCGTCTCACGCGCCACCGCCGGCCGCCGCCTTGAGATCGCACGGACCCGCTTCCGCAAGGTCTCGTGAGATCGCAGGGCGGCAACCGACCGCCGACGGGCCTCGCGCCCTGACGCACCGCACCACTCAGCGGACCGCCGGAAAGGCCGGCGCACCGCACCGTCCGGCACACATCAAGGAGGGCCAGCCCGCGGGATTCGGGCTGGCCCTCCTCGCGACTGCCGGAAGCAGCCGACCCGTTCAGTACAGCACGTTTCCCCTGATCAGAACCCGCTTCCGGCATGCCTGGACGGGCCCGAACCACACCGAGAAGGAGTCAGCAGCCATGTCCGGCATCGACTGGGACAAGGAGTTCAGCCTCATGGACCCCCAGACGCCCCCGCACACCCCGACGCCCGAGACTCCGGAGAAGCCGGAGAAGCCCGTGACCTCGCGTTTGTCCGTCGCGGTCGGCGGGATGCGCCGCAACACGGCGGCGCTCGCCGTGTGCGGCACGATCGCCGTGGTCGCTGTGTGCGGCACGGTCGTCGCCGTCACCAGCATGCAGGCCGACCAGGCCGCCCAGGAGCGGGCGCGGGCCAAGGAGAAGGCCGCGAACGCCCTGGTGGAGGCGGAGGCCGACAAGCAGCGGGCGCAGACCGAGGAGGCCGCGGCCAAGACCGTGTACGAGCGGGAGATGACCGTCTACCGCGAGTGCATGAAGTCCCGCGCGGCGGCGGTCGCCAAGGCGGCCTCGTACGACATCGCGAGGATCCCCAACTGCGACGCCCCGACCCTCGGCGGCACGGCCTCCAAGTCCCAGGAGTCGGCTGGTTCCGGCGGCGGTGTCGGCGGCCTCACCTCCAGCCCGTGGCTGTGGGTGGCGCTCGTCGGAGGCGGCGGATTCATCGCCTACAAAAAGCTCTCCGCGCCCTCCGGTTCGGGTGCGGTAACCCCCATGAACGACAAGGGATTCACCTTCGAGAAGGGTGCGTGACATGACGCTTCAGTTCTTCGCTCTTGCCCTGTTCTGCTGGGCGCTGTTCTTCACCTTCAAGAAGACGAAGGGGAAGCAGATGGTGATCTGCATCATGCTGATCGTGTCCGGGATCTTCCTGCCGTACACGCCGTTCAGCGAGCAGATCCGGACCACGCTGGAGTCGGTGTTCAACACGGCGAACACGACCGTGAACAACATCAGCTCGTCGTCACGCTGAGTGCATGCCATGGGTTACCGGTTACCGGTTACAGCCCCCAGGACACCCCCGGAACCGCCCCCCGGGCGGCGCGAACCGGTGTCTCAGGGGCCTGTAACCGGTAACCGGTAACCGTCCGGAACCACACAGAGTCACAGAAGGGAGGGCCGTGGAAATCCTCGTACTCCTCGCCATCAGCTACCTGTTCGGCGTGGAAAAGACGCATGGGAAATACGAACAGGCGGGAATCAAGAAACCTCCCGCCAAACCGAAAGATAAATGGAATCCGACCCGGGCTCCGGAAACATTCCGAAACACGCCGTACAACATCGCGGCGAAAACGCATTACGGGCTTCTGGCGGGTGCCCATATCGCCGGTGGCCTGCGCGACGGCTGGCGCTCTGCCTACCTCAAAAAGCCGAGCGGGAAGCCTTCCGTTTCCACTTCTGCCGGGCCCACTCCAGGGCCCTCCGCGACCACCGTGCCGCCCAAGCCCACCGCACCCCCGACTACCCCGCCGACCGCACCGACGGCGGCCCCGCCTCCGGGCACCCCGCCCCCGACGGCGCCGCCGACCGCACCTCCGCCGCCGACGGCTCCCCCGCCCCCGACGACCCCGCCGACGACGCCGGGAACCGCAGTGCCCCCGGCGGGCACGGTCCCGCCGCCCCGCACCGTCCCGCTGCCCGAGCACATCAGGAAGGACCCCGCGATGCAGCCCAACCCGCCCGTACCGCACGCCGCGACCGTCGACGACAAGGGCATCCACGTCACGACCGCCGCCGGGAAGACCCGCACCTACAGCGGCGGCGAGGTCATGACCCTCACCCAGGTCATCGACCTCGCCGAGGGCTCGGCCACCCTGTGCCAGGCCAGCACCGACACCGCCCTGGAACTCATGGACGAGTCCACGGAGCTGGCCACCGACTGCGACACGCTCATCGCCGACATCACCGCGAAGGGCGTCGGCGCGAACCTCATCGCCAAGTGCGAGGTGCTCAAGGAGCAGCTCGACCTCCAGGCCGCCGCCGCCAAGGACGTCCACGACAAGATCCAGGGCGGCGAGGAGGCGTGCCGCACCGCCTCGGCGAACGCGGAGCTGCGGCACGGCGGCATCTTTCGGGCCGTCGCCGACTCCCCCCTGACCAAGCCCGCCGAACGCGACTTCTACAACGCCCGATAGAAGAGGAGCAGCCCCGCATGAGCGCCACCGAGACCCTGAAGGACGCCGCGAACTACGCGGCCCTGCGCACCAAGCTGGCCTGGCTCACGCACAAGGTCCACGCGCACGCACAGACCGTCACCAAGCTCGCCTCCGACGTCGATGACGCCGCCGAACAGATGCTGGACGCCTCCGAGACGATGAAGGCGCTGGCCGTCGACGACGCGACGACCTCCGAGTTCGCCGACGCCGCGCTGACCATGACCGGCGTCAAGGACGCGGCCGGCGCCTACACCTCCGCCGCCGACAGCGCCTCCGCGGCAGCCGACGACGCGAAGACCACCACCGAGAACGACCACGGCGGCATCGCCGACGCGGTCGACTCCTCCCCCGTCGACATGGCCGAAGCGGCCTTCTACACCCAGCAGTAAAGGAGTTCAGGACCGTGGGGCCGACCCGAGCACAGTTCATCCAGTACGCGCCCGCCGCGCTCGCGGTGGTGCCTCTCGTGGCCGGCCCCTGGTCCGCCCTCGCCGCCGCGGCGGCCGGAGCCGGGGCGTGGGCCGTCAACGTCTCCGCCCCGGTACTGCGGTCGTTGATCGGGTGCGGGTTCACGGCCACCGGGTGCGGCATCGCCGCGCACGAGGTCCTCGCCGCGGGCGGGAACCCGCTGATCGCCCTCGGCCTCGCGGTACCGGCCGGGGCGGCCGCCCTGGCCCACCACCGCAACATCACCGGCCACACCCCCGCCCTCGTACCCGCGGCCACGGGCGCGGGGACGGCGGGCGGGCTGACGTCGCAGGAACAGCTCATCACCGCCTATTGGAAGGAGTTCATCTCCGGCCCGACCCAGACCGAGGGGCGCGCCCTCATCCAGGCCGGGGCGAACCTGGAGCACTTCGCCCTCGAGGCCGACGGCGATCACGTGGCGTTCACCGGGATCATCACCCTGCCGCAGGGGCAGCAGGTGCGGGTGAAGGCGGCTGACATCGCCTCCGTCTACCGGGTCCCCGTCTCGCAGGTCGATCTGGGTGACCCCAAGCACTATGCGCCGAACGCGCTGCCCGTCACCGTGCAGTTGAGGGTGCCGGCGGAGCAGCCGCAGATCGCGTCCGGCGCCCCGACGGCTCCCGAGGAGCTGTGGGACGCCTACGTCGGCGTGCCGGAAGGGGCGATGCCCGGCACCACCTTGACCCTCACCCGCTACGACGGGCCGCTGGACTGGGAGGGGATCGCCACCCGCGACCGCCGGGCGATCGGGACCGTCAATCTCCAGGACCTCGCGGGCAACTTGGACCTGGAGACGATCCAGATCGCCCTGGCCCCTGGCGACAAGCCGTCGCAGATGGGGATCCGGGTGATGCGGGAGCACGCGCTGATGCACGGCACGATGCTCTCCTCGGTCGTGGACGAACTGTCGATGGACTCACGCGGCTACGTCCGCGCCGGCACCTACGTCGACGGCCGCCCCGCGCTGCTGCCGCTGGCGCAGCCCGGCTCCGGCGCCCGCCACCTCTACCTGGTCGGCGGGTCACGGTCGGGCAAGTCGGGGCTGCTGGAGCAGATCCTGCTCTCCGCCCACCGCTCGGGTATCGCGGTGGTCCTCGCCTCGCCGCAGGCCGGGACCATCGCCGGCGCCTCTCTGTCCGCCTACCTCGGGGACGGCCTGGACGAGGCGATGGGCGCGCTGCGCCTGGCCTACGCGATGATGCTCGACCGCGAGGCCCGCTACCGCTCCCCCGCCTTCCCCTTCACCGACCCGCTGGTCCTGGTCGTCATCGACGAGGCGCACATGCTGCTGTCGGCCTCCTCCCCGTACCACCTGGAGGCCAAGGCGATCGTGGAGCAGCTGACCCGACGCTCCCTCAAGCGGGGCATCGGCGTCGTCCTGGCCACCCAGACCCCGCTGGCCGAAGACCTCGGCAACTCCACCGTCATCCGCTCCCAGCTCCTCATCGGCGGCGGCGCAGTGTTCCTGCGCTGCGCCAAGGGCCAGGGCTCCCTGGTCGGCGCGAACGCCGTCGAGGGCGCGGAGGGCATCGACCTGTCGATGATCCCCTCGCAGTGGCCGGGCCAGTACGCCAAGGTCAGCAACCGGGACATGAGCGGTCTGGCCACCGAGGCCGCCGCTGCTCCCGAGGACGGCACCTTCGGTCTGGGCTACCTCCTCACTCCCGGCTCGCAGGCCGTGCAGTTCCGCTCCCTGCACCTGGATGTGCCGCCGGTCTCCCTCGCCGGAGGCGAGCGGCCGGTCGGGATCGAGGACTGTGACGCCTGGCGCGAGCGCGACGCGGTCACCCAGACCCCGATGGTCGACAAGCGCGGCAAGAACCTGATCGGCAGCCTCGCCGACCTCCTCGCCGCAGCCGAGGGCGCCGCCTCCTCGCAGGAGGCACCCCACCACAACCCCGGCGGCCTCCAGGTGATCGCCGGATCCAGCAGGCCCGGTGCTCCTGGCGTAGCCGCGGGGGCGCCCGACGGACAGGAGCTGATCAAGCCGCGCATCCTCGAGCTCCTTCGGGAGCAGTCCATCCCGATGACCGCCGAGACCATCGCCCGAAAGCTGGGCACATCCGCCAAGAACATCAAGCCGCGCCTGTCCGAGCTGAAGAAGCGGGACGAGGTCACCAACGAGAATGGCCTGTGGAGGGCAGCATGAACACCCGTACCGAGACCGACTTCACCCCCGTCGACCAGGACCTGTACGCGAAAGCGTTCCAGCTCCTCGACCCCGACCCCACCCCGGAGCCCACCGCCCCCGCGGCCTCGGCGGCTCCCGTGCCGGTCCCCCGCCCCACCGCCCCGCCGGTGCGTTTGACCGGCCCGGTGGAGGAGACCCTCACCGACGCGCTCGCGTTCCTCGACACCCACGGCTGGGCCAGGCACGCCCTCGTCCACCCCGAGGGCGCCCGGTGCTCCATCGGCGCCCTGCGCGCCGCGGCCGGCGCCCGCAACGCCGCCTACTGCGACGCCGGGAACCTCCTCCTGGACGAGGCCCGCCGCCAGCACGGCAAGAAGTGGGAGACGATCCCCTCCTGGAACGACTCCCACACCGGAACTCAGGTGCGTAGCGTGTGGGAGGCCGCCATCCGGCGCGCCCACCACATGAACATCTGACCCGGTTGGAGTTGCCCGTGTCGTTCTCGTTCACCACCCCCGAACCGGACCGTGACGACCGGTCGTTCTCCTTCACCGGCTCGCAGCCGGCCCGGGACGACGGCCGTTCGTTCTCGTTCACCGGCTCGGACCCGGCCGACATCGACAGGCAGCTCCAGACGATCACCGACATGGCCACCGAGATCCTCCGCCTCGTCGCGAACGTCCGCAGTCAGATCAACACCTGACCGCCTCCTCCGCTCAGAACGCGGAGGCACCAACAGCCAACTCGGCATCGCGCCCCGCCCGGACCCCTTCCGGGCGGGGCGTCGCTGTTCCCTGCCCGCGCTCACCCATCCCTCGGGAGACCGACCAACGTGCGCCGATACCGCTACCGCTGCACCGTCTGCCGCACCACCAGCCCCGTCGTGACCGAGATCGAGGCACTGGCCGCCGTGGGCGAGGCCCACCGCCAGACCCTCCACGGCGGCCACTTCCCCGACGACGAAATGGCCGGCCAGATAGACCGCCTCGGCCGCTGGTACGCCACCCTGCCCCCGCTGACCGCGCTCCACGCCCGCATCGCTGACGCCCTCAGCGACCTGCGCGACATCAAGACCCTGGGCCACTACTGGTGGGCCAGCACCAGCGCCACCCTCCTGATCGGCGGGACGGCCACCCTCGCCCTCCTCCTCGTCGCCTCCGCCCTCTGACCCCCGGCTCCGACCGCCCTTGTTGTCCACGAAGGAGACAGACCCGTGAACACCGCCCAGACCCAGCACTGCGAGCACAGCACCCTGCCCGGTCGTATCGAAGCCCGCGCCATCACCGCGATGGTCGCGGCCATGAGGTACCTGGAGGAGGCGCTCGCCGCAGACCCCCGCGACACCGCCGCCTTCTACACCGGCGCCAGCATCCAGCACCTCGTCCCCGAGTGGATCCGCGGCAACGCCGACCGCATCCGCCAGACCCTGGACCAGCTCGTCACCCAGTACCCCGACGAGACCACGCCCCAGGACAGCCCCGACACCCCGGACCAGGCGCCCGCCCTGACCAACCCCGCGCTCGCCGTCGGCCCGGCCACCAGCTGATCCGGTCACCCCGTCCGGCCACCGGCACCACCGCCCCCGTCCAGGGGCGGCTGGTTCCGGTGACCGGGCAGGCCGACCGGCCACCCGCTCTCACCTCACGCCCCGTCGACGGATCGTCCGTCGACGGGGCGCAGCACTGCCCGCCCTCACACCTGCTGGAGGACAACCCGTGCTCGTACCCCGTCCGCGCCGCCGGATCGGGCGCCCGCGTCCGCAGCGCCCCGGCCTCCGTTACCCGCAGCGTCCCGCCCGGCTCCCTGGTCCCTGGAGCAGGTGATGGCCGGCCAGGACGAGGACCTGGTCGACGTCGACCCGTACGACCCCGGCGACGGCTCCTTAACGGTCTTTCGGTGGAGGCAGGCCGGGCGCGAGGCCCTTGCGACCCGCCGCCAGTTGCGGGAGATGGGGCTGCGCCCCGGGGGTCACGAGCCTGTCGCCCGGATCGAATGCCGCGGCGGGAAGCGGTGGGCGTGGTTGTACCGGATCGACCTGGCGAAGCCGAAGATCCCGATGACCCTCGCGAAGGAAGCCGCGCTCGACAAGGCCATGGCAGCTCGCCAGACATGCGGCACCTGCCGCCGGCGCTATTTCCACTGCATCCCCTTGAAGACCTTGGGTTCGTGCTTGGAGTGCTTCGACGGCACGCCCGCCGACCCCGCCTCCTACATCGCTCCCCCGGCCAAGCACTTGCTGGCCGCCTGATCCGAGAGGACCACCGCCCCATGACCACCGACACCACCACCGCCGACGAGGCGATTCGCTACACCGCCGACGTCGTCCTGTTCGCCGCCGGCCACGTGCTGCTGATCGAGCGGGGCTGGGACCCGTACGAGGGCTGCTGGGCGCTAACTGGAGTGCGAGCGGTCATGTGGACGCCGGAGAGACGAGCGTTGTCGCCGCCGCGCGCGAGCTCGAGGAGGAGGCCGGTATCGCTGTTCCGGTGGCGGAGCTGCGGCAGGTGGGCGCCTTCGACGCCCCCGGCCGCGACCCGCGCGGCCGGTACGTCAGCGTCGCCTACACGGCCACCCTGCCCGCGCCCGTTGCGTCGACGGCAGGAGACGACGCCACGGCCGCCCGCTGGTGGCCCCTGGACGCGCTCCCCGACCTCGCGTTCGACCACGCCGACATCCTCGCGGCCGCCGCAGCCCTGACGTGAGCGCCCGCCGCCTGCGCGTCGCCCTGCTGCTGGCCACCGCCGTCCCGCTCGTCGCGGTGACGGCCGCCGCCGCGCTCAGGGCTGGCCACCTCAAGTTCTACGCCGACCGGCACCGCATCGAGTTCACCGCCCGGTCCCGATCGGGCTGCCCGCGCTGCCACGGCGAGGGCGGCTGGTGGGTTGGCGGCGCCTTCCCGGAGATGGAGGCGTGCGGCTGCTGGGCCGACCGGCGAGAGCTGCGCATCCGGCTCCTGCCCATCCCGGCCTGGAACGAGCCGCCGTTCTGAAGCACCACCGCCCCCGGCCGGAGATCGGCCGGGGGCGAAGGCACCACAGGGGCGTCCGCAGCATCGGCAAGAGGCCGGACGCCCGCTCCTTCACCCTGCGAGATCAGGAGAAACCCAGCATGACGCATCGCTCCGCCCTTTTCGCCGCCGTCCTTGGACTGGGCCGCGCCGGGTCGAACATCGGTGATCATTTCGTTCAGTCCGACTACTGTGCTCGGGTCAAGGGCGCCACCGACGACAAGCCCGTCCACTTCGCGGCCACCCCGGACGATGAACCGACCGTCCACGGCACGGCCGACGGCATCAAGGCATGCGCCTGGCACTGCCTGACCTATACCGCCACCCAGGCCCTCGCGGTCGGGGTCGGCGCCCGCATCCTGGGCATCCGGCTGCACCCCGGTGCCGCTGCGGCCGCGCTCGCCCTGTCGTTCGTCACGCACTACGCCGCGGACCGCCGGGTGCCGGGCGGGCTTCTGGAGACGCTCGCCACGAAGACCGGCAAGGGCAACTTCTGGCGTCTCACCTCGCACGGAATCAACGGCGCGTACTGCCTGGACAGCGCCTGGCACCACGGCTGGGAGACGGCCGCCGCGCTGGTCGCCACCACCGGGGCGACGACCCCGTGACCGGACGCCCCCGCGCCGACGGCATCGACCAGGAGGCCGACGTGCGCACCCCGACCAACACCCAGTTATCGAGCGGCCCCGGCCGCCAACACCCCTTCGTGGAGGACCGCATGGCCCGCAAGCCTGTCACCTGGTACATCGCCACCCCCGCCGACGGCATCATCGAGATGTCCCGGCACGCCGGCACCCCGGTGAACCTCGCCGCGTCCGTCGGCCAGGTCGTCGACCACCCCCAGCCCTGCACCAACCTGTGGTTCGACGAGGGCCCCTTCTCGTACTTCCGCATGGTCAAGCGCGTCGGCGAGGCGCTGGAGGACACCGGCATCTGGCCCATCACCTGGCCCGTGCGGCTGTGGATCGTGGAACCGCTGGGCGAGACCGGCAACTGGGGCCAGCGCCACTACCCTTACCGGCTGCTCTCCCACCAGATCCGAGTCCTCGAGGAGACCGACGCCCACCGTGCGCTCGGCGCTGCCGGCCGCGACGTCCTGGACGTCATCCAGCAGGAGATCCCCGAGCAGGCCGTCCGCTGGGCTGCGGACTGGGACGCCGACCCCGAGGGCATGCGCCAGCGGCAGTGGAACTGGGCGCAGTGCGGCGGCCGCGCCTGCGGCAGCGGACGATGGGCGGAGTCGGTGGCCTTCACGACCTCGCACGCCCGCCGCGAGTCCGCCGCCCAGACCTGGATCGAGCACCTCGCGCGCCGCGCCGTCGACCAGGCCCTCGCTGACACCGACGCCAGCATGTACGCGTACAGCTACGCCTACGGCCGCGCCACCGGCCATGCGGTCGCCGCCCAGCACCAGGCCCGCTTCGACGCGTACGTCCTGGACGCGCTCCGCGGCACCGGCCTCGACTCCCCCGCCGCCTGACCGGACGCTCTCCGTACGCCCCCGTTCGCCGCACCGCCCCCCAGGCGGGCGACGGCGGGGCCGTGCGGTGTCCGTCCGGTCAGCCGAGACCGGACGACCGGCCCTCTCCTGGAGGTCACCGTGTCCCTCGCCCGTCGTCCCCTCATGGAAGCCGCCGCCGCCCGCTTCGGCTGGCGCCGCGCCTACGGCGACACCACACAGGTCGACGAGCTGCTCACCGAGCAGACCGAGACCGCCTACACCGAAGCCGCCGACCACGCGCAGCTGGCCACCGCCAAGAACACCGACGTCCTCACCGTGCAGCCCTGCGTCCTGGACGTCCGCGGCCGCGTCCTGGCCGACGTCCTCTACCTGGAGGGCCTCCTGACCGGCGCCCGCAACCGCGACCTGCCCCCGGAGCTCATCGAGCGCCTGGAGGACGCCGTCGACCACGGCCACGAGCTGACCGTGCTGCTCGCGGACACCGTCCACATCACCGCCGCCCACGCGACCGGCCACTGAGCGCCGGGACCGACCAGCGACGGAGGGAGGGCCGTCAGTGCCGCTTCGCTACTTCGAAGTTGGCGTCCCGATACACCACACCACCAACCGCCAACTGAAGGGCGTACACGTCTTCACCGGCGAGGCGTCGTCCAAGAGCGAGGCCCTGCGCATCGCACACGAGGTGTACGACGCGGCGCTCGCCGCGCAGCAGGCCGGACTCGAGGTCCCCGGCAAACAGGCCGGGGGCTGGGGAGCGCGAGGGCTTCGGCCCGACTGGGCGCTCGACTGGCAGGCCGCGAAGGCCGGCCCCTGGCACGACCCCTACAGCTGGCTCAACCACGAGCCCTTCGAGCTGTAGGTCCGCCCCGGGACGGCCGCCAAAGGCCGGAAAACCAGTCGGCCGCCCCGGGCCACCCAACCCGTACAAGACGAGAAGGGAGCCACCAGTATGGCCTCCACCGTGCGCGTACATGCCCCGATCAGGCAACGCGCCCTGTCGCTCGCCGTGCCGCTGACCGGCTTGGGGCGGGCGGCATGAGCGAGACCACCACCGCCGACCCGGGCACCTGGATCCGGGGCATCACGATCCGCCAGCCCTGGACGACCTGCATTCTCGCCGGGAAGGACGTGGAGAACAGGCCGGCCCCCTGGTCCTGGCGCGGCTGGCTACTACTGCACGCCGGACAGGCCACCGAACGGGCCCCGATGCGCGACCCGCTGGTCGCCACCGCGATCCGCGGCCGCGCCCTGCCCACCCGGGCCGTCATCGGCGTCGCCCGCCTCACCGACTGCCACCAGGACGCCGCCGGCACCGCCCCCTGCTCCCGCTGGGCGCAGCCCGACGCGTTCCACCTGGTCCTCGCCGACGTCCAGGAGCTCGCGCTCCCCATCCCGTGGCTGCACGGCCAGCTCGGACCGTGGCGCCCCCCGCAGGACCTCGTGGACCAGGTCCTCCTCCAACTCCCCCACCTCGCTCCGGAGGCCACCTCATGAGCGGCAACCGCACCGGCGTCCCGCAGCCGCCGACGTTCATCGCGGCCGACGACCGGATCCCCTTCCCTCACACCGACCAGGCCCTGCGCTGCCGCACTGAGCCCGGCCTGTTCGCCATCGAGGACATCCACAACACCGACAAGGAACCCCGCGCCCGCGAGAAGGCACTCGCCCAGGCCAAGCACGCCTGCTCCGGCTGCCCGATCGTCCAGGGCTGCCTGAAGTGGGCGCTGGCCAACCCCGGCCTGACCAAGACGGGGGTGTGGGCGGCGACCACCAAGCGCGACCGCACGCAGTTGCGCAAGGAACTCGTGGCGCGGCTCGGTGCGGACTGGGTCGGCGTGGTGGCCGAACAGGACCGGCTCCGCAGGCAGCGGCAGCGCGCGGCGCGCTTCGTGCCGCCGACCGTCCGCGAACTGGCCCTCGCCCGCCTGGAGCTGGAGGACATCCCCACCCGGCCCACGCCGTACAACCGCTGGAAGGAACCCATCACCGCCCGCCAGGCGGCGTCCAACCGGCACGTGCTGGAGCTGGTCGCCAGCGGCAAGGCGGCGTAGCCGTGTTCACCGACTGGACCGAAGCGCTCGAAGCCGAGTCGCTGCCCCTGGAACCGACCCCGGCGCAGCAGCTCGCCGCCGCGGCCCGGGTCACCGCCCGCGCCTCCCGCGACAAGGACGACATGGCGTTGCTCCTGGACGTCCTCGGGCTGCCCACCGACCCGGACACCCTCACCGCTCTGCTCCCCCTCCTCCCGGAATCCGGAGACGCACCCACTATGACGAGCACCCCCGCCGCCCCGGCCCTGTCCGCGCACGAGGCCATGGCGATCTCCATGCACAACAACGGCGACAGCGAGCAGGCCATCCGCGAGGCCACCGGCCTGAACGAGAGCGAGCTCAGCGACCTCATCGCCGACCAGGTCCTCGGACTGCCCCGCACGGCCGCCGACGCCCGGGTTATCGACGTGCCGGTCATCCCGCTGGCCGTCTCCACCGCGGTGCAGAAGCTGCTCGCCTGGGCGGCCGCGCACCCGGCCGCATCGGTCCGCAGCCGCGCCACCCGCATCACCGCTGACCTCTGCGAGCTGTCCGAGCGCCGCGACAGCGAGGCCGCGCAGCGCGAGGCCGAAGACAAGGTCGCCAAGGCCAAGGCCGAACTGGAGAAGGCGCAGGAGCAGCTGCGCACCGTGAAGGCCGGCACCCGCACCACGGCGGCCGCGACCGCGCCCACCCCGATCCGTACGGGCCTGGGCAGCGGCCGCACCCGCGAGGAGCTCGCCGCCATCAGGACGTGGGCGCGGGCCAACGGCCACCAGGTCGCCGACGCGGGCATGATGCGCAAGACGGTCCTGGAGGCGTACGACGCCGCGCACCAGGCGCCGGTCCGCAAGGCCGGCTGACCCGTGGACACCGACGCGATAGCCCTGGACGGGTACCTGGACGAAGAGACCGTGCCCGGCGACCTGCACGGATCGACGGCCCGATTCCGGCTCACCGTCTCCCCGACGGACGAGCGCGCGGACGAGATGATCCTGCCCTGCAGCGTCGCCGACTCGGAGCTCGCGCACACCGTGCTCCACGAGCTCGTCCCCGGCGACCAGCTGCGTGTCACCGGCTACCTCCGGCTCCCCCGCACGCCGGACGAGCCGATGTGGATGGTCGTCACCACGCTCGCCGTACTGGAGACCGCGCCCCTGTTGTCCGACCCGGCCGCCGCCGCCACGGCGGTCATCGAGCGGTACGGGCCGTACGTCTGCTGGTTCGACGCCGACACCACCGGCGTGGAGGTGTTCACCGAGCGGGGCACGTGGGTCGGCACCGCACCCGAGCCGAACGAGCTGGGCGAACTGCTCGAAGCTTTCGAGCACCGCCAGGCCGCCGGCGGCGAGTAGCGGAGCCGCCGTGCCCATCCGTCCCGAGAACCAGCACCGCTACCCGCGCGACTGGAACGAGATCAGCGCGCGGATCCGGTTCGAGCGGGCCCGCGGCCGCTGCGAGTGCACGGGCCACTGCGGCCTGACGCACCCGGGCGGCCGCTGCCCGGCCGTCCACGAGCAGATCCACCCCGACACCGGCTCCGTGGTCGGCCTCACCACCGCCCACCTCAACCACACACCCGAAGACGTGCGAGACGAGAACCTGCTCGCCGCCTGCCAGCTGTGCCACCTGCGCATCGACCACGGGCACCACCGGATCACCCGCTCGATCACCCTCGCCGCCCGCGCGGCCGCCGCCGGACAGCTCGGCTTCCTCGCCGACGCCGACCTCGAGCGCATCGAGCCGCCGGCCCCGCCCCGGCCGTCCGCGCCCCGCACAGCACGCCCCGCACTCCAGCTCTCCTTCACCGACCAGGAGGCATCCTGATGCCCGACCAGCCCACGCGCACCGTCCTGGAGCGCTTCCCCGCCGGCGGCCCCCGCGGCTCCTGGCCCGCCGACGAGTACGCCGCCGCCCAGCGCGCCCAGGGCACACCGGCGCAGGTCGTGATGGACCTCGGCAGCGACCAGTTCCTCGTAGTCGCCGACACCACTCCCCAGTAGCACCCGCGTACATACAGCGCCGTGCCCGCCTCCCGTGCGGGCACGGCGCTGTCTGGCACGACACCTTCACAGAGAGGATGAAGATGCTCTTCCTCGTTCGCCACGCCGAATCCATCGAGAACGCCACCAAGTACACCGGCTTCTACGAGGATCCCCGTCCGTGGACCGGGCCGGCCGCGCATGCGCTGTCCCGGGACGTTGTCGGCCTGACGCCCCGTGGCTTCCTCCAGTGCCTGTGGCTGCGCAAGACGCTGCGGGACCTGGCCGGACCCGACCCGGCGGTCCGCACTTCGCAGTACCGCCGCGCCCGGGACACCGCCGCGCTTGCTCTGCCCGGCCTGCCCCTTGAGGTGACCGAACTCCTCAACGAGCAGCACTACGGCGCGGCCACCTACATGACCAAACGAGAGCTGTATGCCACCTATCCCGAGGGGGCGGAGGACCGACAGACCCGCAAGCACCTGTGGACGCCCCCCGGCGATGACGGAGAGTCCCTCGCCTCCGGAGTCCTGCGGCGGGCCACGGCGTTCATCGACGGCCTGCACACCGCGCCCGCGACGGATGTCGTGGCGTTCACGCACCACACCGCGATCCTCGCGCTGCGCGCAGTCCTGGAGCGCCGGCCGGTGACCGAACTGGTCGACGAAGCCCGTGCGCGCAAGACACCCAACGCCGCCGTCCTGCTCTACGAACAGGTCGACGGCCTGTTCCACGCCCGCGGCACCGCCGAACCGGACTGCTGAGGAGAGGCGGCCATGAACGTCCTGTACATCAACGGGCCCGTGCAGAACGGCCCCTTCACCTTCGCCGAACGACCGGGCAAGGCGGCCGGTATCCGCGCGGCCGAAGCGCTCAACACCCTCCTTGACGCCGGGCCGGTCCCGCATCTGTGGAACACCGTCACTCTGGCCGGAGACCTTCGCCACCGTGACGCCCCCGACCGGGAGACCGTCGGCCGGCAGGAGCGGGAGGAACGCGCGATCGCCGCCAAGTACGCGCCGGGCGCGGCCCCGGCCGGTGGCGTTCTCACCGACACCGCGCCCATCGTGGCTGCCCTCGCGCTGGAGATGACCGAACGCCTCCTGCGGGAAGGCGCCCTGGCGGTCGTTCCCACCGCAGTCCATCTCTGCGCCCGCTGCGGTCACATGACCGGCGCCGTCGCCCACGCCTGCCGGGCGTGCGGGCACCAGGGCTCCCGGTCTCACACCCGGCGGCTGCTGGTCTGGGACCGGGCCCCAGGCACACCAGTGCTCGCCCGCGATGACTTCCACGCCCACCAGGCCCGGCCACCAGGACATCTGCTGACCATCGCCCAGAACGTCCCTCAGCGACTGATCCTCTCCCGCACTCGCGACCACGGCATCAGCCTCGCGCCGCTCGGGCTCGACGGCCTGGTCCTGGACCCGCGGGCCGGCCTGCACATCGCCGTGCTGGCCGCCGCCGCCCGGTCCAACGCCGGGCAGCCGGTGATGACGGTCACCGAGAACGCCGCAGCGAACGTCGCCGCCTACGGGGCCCCCTTCCGGCGGCACGACGGAACACGGCTGCGGTACGCGCTGCACGGGCGCATCCCGTACGACGACACCGCGACGCTGCAGCGGCTGTGCGAGGTACACCGCGTCAACCCGGCGCTACGAGAGCTGTTCCTCACCTGGTTCCTGCCACTGTGCTCACTGCACCTCCGGGCGGGCATCACCGCGGCACAACTCCCGGGCCTCCTGAAATTCTGGCGCCGCGCCCACCTGGCCCGGCCCGACACACCCGGGAGTGACGTCCCCGCCGAACTGCGGCGCAGCGTCGCGGCCGGTGATATGCGCTGGGTCATGGACGTCCGGACCCTGTCCCGGGCCATCCCCGAGTACCCGGTCACCCACGGTTCCGCCAAGGAGCCGGAAGGAGCGAGCTGATGAACGAGAACGAGAACGGCTGGCGGTTCGTCAAGAAGCGGACCGCCGCCGACGGCGCGGTGTACGTCTCCGCCGACAACACGCGCTACCGGCGTACCGGCGGAGCCGAGCTCCAAGGGGAGGCCGCATTCCAGCGCCGGATCGCAGACCTGGACTACCCGGTGCCGCACGTCCTGGAGGAGGGCTTCACTGACGACGGCCACTACTACGTCGTGGAGGAATCCCTGGGCGACCAGACCCTCCACGACCGTGCGGTGGCGTCACTGGACGGCAGCCGCGACCTGCACGACGACATCGTCGACACCGCCGGGCAGGTCGCCGCCCGGCTGCTGCTCGCCCAGGCCGCCCATCTTGTCCAGCCCACGCCCGGCGCGTTGCGGCAGTGGCTGGACAGCGCCGGGTTCACCCAGAACGTCTTCCAGGAGAACCCCGACCTGGACAACACCCGCACGCACGCCGCGCTCGATCACGCGCTGGACCGCCTGGGCACGGTCCCGCTGGTGGCCGGCCACCTCGACTACGGCCTGCCCAACGTCCTGTCGGCCGGAGTCATCGACTGGCAGCACCACGGCCTCGTGCCACTCGGATACGACGTCCTTCCTGCCCTGGAAATCATCGCCTTCAAGGGCGGCAACAAGGGCTACACCGCCAGCCCCGGCCAGCGGCGCCGCTACCTCGCAGCGCTGGACGACGCGAGCCTGAACGCAACCGGACAGCCGGTCAGCCAGAACCTGGGCGCCTACCTGCTCGTCAAGGCCCTGTTCTTCCTCGCCCTGATGCGGCCCACCGACCCCTCCCGCACGGACAAGCACCTGAAGTGGCAGTACCGCCGTCACCTCTTCACGAAGGGACTCGAGCAGCATGAGCGCACCGGGACGGTCGATACCGCCCTCTTCCCCAGCCTCAACGACTTCGCCGCTGGGCACCGCGCTGGCGACCATCCGTGACCGCGACTACCTCCTGGACCGCTCCGGGGTCATCTTCAAAGTCATCGGCGACGTCCACCCCGGCACGCACTTCCTCGGATACGTCAAGTACTACCCGGACGCCCGCGGCGACCGGGTGCTGTTCGGCCGCACGTACCGGCAGAACAGCGTCGTGTCCAAAGCGTTCGGGATCCTCGCCGACCGGCCCGAGTGCTACATCTACTCCCCCGCCGTGGGGTGCGTCATCACCGGCGTGCCCCGCGAGGACATCGTCACCCACTACTCCTGCCGCCAGACCCTCACCGCACTGCACCAGGCCCCCGGCCTCCTGGACCAAACAGCGGTCAGCGAAGACCTGATCGCCATCATCAAGTGGATCGTCGCAGCCGGCGCCGCGGACGTCATCGGCGTGACCGGGTCCTTCCTGGTCGGCGCCTGCAACGCCCGCTCCGACATCGACCTCGTCTGCTACGGGCCGCGCGGCTACGAAGCGGCGCAAGCACTGTTCGCCGAACGCGCCCTCATCCACCCCTACGAGGGCGAGACCCTCACCCGGCTCTACGTGCGGCGCGCCAAGTACATGGTGGGAGGAAGCTTCGACGCGCTCATGCGCCAGGAGGCCCGCAAACTTCAGGGCCTGACAGCCGGTGCGGGGGCGCACATCAACTGTGAGCCACTGAGGGCCGACGGCGACAAGACGTTCGCCGGAGTGGTTGCCAAAGAGGTAGGGGCGATCTCCGTCCTCGCCCGGATCACGGATCACTCCGAGGGCCTGGTCACGCCGGCGCTCTACGGAATCGAGGTGGACACCGTCACCGAGTCAACGGTCGACGAACCATCCGTGTTCGCGCGCCGGATCACCCACCTCCGCTCCTACCTCGGTGCGTACACCGGGGCATTCCGCACCGGCGACGTCGTCTACCTCTCCGGCCGACTGGTCCACATCCAAGGACCCGACGCACACAGCGGCTTCGGCATCGAACTGACCCCATGGTCGGCAGCCGCGTCCTTCCTCGCCAACCTGACCCGCTGAGCCATGCGCATGGTGTCCATGGCCCACCTTCACGGCTGGCGGAACATCCAGAACCCCGACAGTGACGCGGCGTACGACCGAGCACGGTGAAGGCCCGCACTCCCCGCGTACGTGCAGGGGGTGCGGGCCTTTTTGTGTTCCAGGCGTCGCGACCGAGGGCGGGAGGTCAGAATTTCTGACCTCTGCTGCTAACTCTCAGTTGGTGGCGGCTCCGGTCTGCTCCGAGGCTGCGGCACCGGCACGGTGGGCAGCGGCAAGCCGCTTCACGACACGCTGCATCTCGGTTTCCAAGCGCTCCAGATGCTCGCGAGTCGCGGCCGGGTCGGCTTCCAGGGCGGCCTGTACCGCAGCTGGCGCCAAAGGCAAGTAGACACGCTCTTTGAGTGACGCGGTCGCACGCTCAAGGGCCGTGATCGCGGCAGGTGCCGGTGGTGCCGTCGGAAGGTCAGAAATTTCTGACCTCTGCTCCTGCGCAGGAATCGACGGCGTGGTCAGGTCCTTCGCGATCGAGGCAAGCAGTGAGGCAGTCGGCCGCTTCCTGCCCTGCTCCGCAGCCTGCGCCAAGGCCTCGCTCACCACAGCCTGAGCAGCCTCCAGGCCCTGGATGGCGATCACCTCCGCCATCACCTTGCGGGCCGACGCCCGCGTCAGGTGCTGCGCGAGATCGGGCCCCAGTTCGCTGACGGCCCGGATACGTGCCGCGTCCTGCAGTAGCTCGAACACGTACTTCGGCTCGACTTCGAGTACGCCCGCCGCCCACAGTGAGAAGTTGGTGTGGCCAGCCACCAGGTGCAACTCGCGCTCCTGGGAGACCTCCAGCAGCACCGCCTTGTTCAGGACGGTGAAGTCCTCGGCACGCTTACCGGCGAGGTCGATCTCGTGCAGCCGCTCGGTGACGTACGCCAACTGCTCCTCAGGAGTGCCAGTGATGTCGCCGCCACTGAGAACACGGCCACGAGCGAAGACGCTGGACTCCCGGCCGTCGACCGAATCCTGCTTCGCGACGTCCGACGCTGCGCGCTTTTGCAGCTCAGCTGGGACTGCTGGGTCCACGGACGCGTCCGCAGCCTTCTTCAGACGGCTGTTGCCCGCCTTGATCAGCTTGTTGCCGCTCACGCTTCCACTCCTGACGCCGTAAGGATCCGGTCGTATGCCTCGCTGAGTGCCTGCGCCTCACGGCCCGACGCATCGGTGATCGGCACACATGCGAACCGTGTCTGCTGGCGCACCGAGTGGCGGGGGATCACCAGGTCGTCCCGATAGAGAGACCCGTAGGTGTCCGCCAGGAACTCCCCTATGGCGTCCTTCAGCGTGCTGCGGCCGCCCGGCACTATCGAAGGGATGATCCCGACCACCCTCAAGTCCGGGTTCATGCCCAAGTCCTTGACGAGCTTGATCGTGTTCAGCGCTTCCGCTGCGCCGATACGGCCGTCCTCGTCCAGCGTCGCCGGGATGAGCACGTCGGTGGCCGCCACGAGAGCAGACGTCACCAGCTTCCCGCCGGCTCGAGGCGGCAGGTCCAGAACGCCGACCATGTCCGGCCCGATTACGCCCTTTAGACCCAGGCGCAGCCGGAACTCCAGGCCGACAGCCACGTTGTCTGTCTCCCGGTTCGCGAGAGCCCGCTCCGCAGCGATGACCTGCACGCCTGACCAAGCCTTCCCAGCTTCGGCGAACGCATCCGCGGCCAGGCCGGTCTCTCCCTGCGGATCCAGCGCCAGCAGGTCGTTCATGGAGAATGCCGGAGCCTCGTCGGTGGAAATGCCCAGCTCTGCCGTGAAGGTTCCTCGCGGATCGAGGTCCCCCGCGATGACACCGAGCTTCCGTTTCCGTGCGGCCGCAACAAGGCCCGCGGATAGGGCGCTTTTGCCCACACCGCCCTTCTCGCTGTACACCGCCAGCACTCTGCTCATGTCAGAACCTTCAGTCGATACGCCCAAGTCACGGAGGGAAGAGTATCGACAGGAAGCCCGGAATCTAGGGGCGACCGGCACCTGACAACACGAACGAGCATCAACGACGGTGACTTCGACGCACCCCGTTGTCAGCAACGAGACCCCAAGTTGCTGACACTGGTGTGCACTTGAGCCGGTCAGCGCAGCATTCGCACGACGGAGTCAGTTCGTCGCCGTAGAGCGCCCGCATCACCTCGCTCCACTGCTCGGGCCGTGTCGCGAGTTCCGGCGACCCGGACTGAGAATCGGGGGCGGTGGCACCTGGCACGGGGAGGAACCTTGAGACCGACCTGCACGAACCCCCTGGAACCGCTGGAGAGCTACCCCGACGAACTGCCCCGCCCCGCCAGCGCGGCGACGTGAACCTGGTGAGCCTGCTCAGCATGGCCGACGGCCTCGCCGAGGGTGCCATGTACGACGCTGCGGTTACGAAACAGGTGCGTAGACCTCCGCCGGAGGTAAGGGGCGCGCCGCTAGAATCCGGGCTATGCCAGATGCCCCTAAGCCTTTAGCCGGTCGTCGTCTTCACTTCATCGGAATCGGGGGCTGCGGTATGTCCGGACTGGCCCTTGTGGCCCGGGAGTTGGGCGCGCACGTCACCGGCAGCGACGCCAAGAAGACGATCTACACCGAGTCCCTGGTCCGGAACGGCGTGGGCGGTGTGGTCGTCGGCCACGACCCAGCGAACGTCCCCGATGCCCCGGCCGAGGTCGTGTTCTCCGGCGCGGTACGGTCCGACAACGTCGAGCGGGTGGAGGCCCGCCGTCGGGGCTTGAGGGAGCTGCACCGCTCCGTGTTGCTGACCGAGTTCACGGCGCTGCACGAGACGATCGCGGTCGGTGGCGCGCACGGCAAGTCGTCCACCGCCGCGCTCCTCGCGCACGTTCTGACCACCTGCGGGCAGGATCCGAGCTACGTGGTGGGCGCGCTGCTGCGTCCGCCGGGGGTGCACGCGGCGGCCGGCACGGGCGGCACGCTGGTGATCGAGGCGGATGAGTCCGACAGGAGCCTGCTGAGCTACCGCGTGAACACCGCGGTCGTCACCAATGTCGACCTCGATCATGTCGGGGACACCGGCGCCTACCAGGACATCACCGACGTCGCGAAGGTGCTGGGAGAGTTCGCCACCAGCGCGAAGACCGCGATCGTCTCCGCCCAGGCCGCCGAGCACCTTGGGCCGTTCGTGACCGGGATGACCCTCGTGCGGCCGGAGCTGGTCGACGGTGAGCCGATGCGGTTCCGCCTCCACGGCGAGGACTACGAGGTCAACCAGCCGGGTGAACACCAGCTTCACAACGCCGCTCTGGTCGTAGAGGTCGCCCTCACCCGGGGGTGTGTACCCGAGGAGATCCGGGCGGCGCTGCTGACCTTCCCCGGGCTGGCGCGGCGGTTCGAGCTGCGCGGCCGGACTGCGGGGGGTGCGCGGGTGTACGACGACTACGCCCACCATCCCGCTGAGGTGGCGGCGGCGCTGGCCGCGGCCCGGCAGGTCGCGGGTGAGGGCCGGGTTCTGGCGGTGTTCCAGCCGCACCTGTTCTCCCGGACCGAGCAGTTCCAGGCCCAGTTCCTTGACGCGCTGGCCGCAGCGGACCTCGCATGGGTCGAGCCGGTTTACCCGGCCCGGGAGATCCCCGAGGAGTGGACGCACGTCGCCGAACAGCTCGTTGCCGACGTCGCCGGCCGGGCGCCGCAGACGCGGATGTCGCCCGGCCGGGCGGACCTCGTCCGGCTGCTGCTGGACGAGGCCGCCGACGCCGACGTGGTGATGCTGATCGGCGCCGGCGACGTCAACGCCTCCGCCGAGGCCCTGATCAGCTGACGCTTCCCGCCTGGCATGCGCCCTCCGGCATCCACCCGTGTTCGGGGACGTGCCGGAGGGCGCAGTCGTGTGCCCGCGGGAACGCCGAGGCGACGGCGGCGGCTTGGGCGTCGCCTTCCGGGCCCCAGCCGAGCAGCAGGTTTGCCTGGGCGGCGGGGACAAGGACGCGCTGGTAGATCTCCCCGTTGTCCGGATCGGGTGCGGCGGGCCCGACGTCCAGGAGCGGCGCGGTCATCCGCAGTTGCAGGTACGGTGCGCGCCCGGCCTCGGTGACGTGCTGGAAGCCGAGGACGGCAGGCTGTCCGTGGTGGGCGGCGGCTTCCTCCAGGGTCTCCCGGGCCAGAGTGGCGGACCGGCTCTCGCCGGGCTCGGGACAGCCGCCGGGCAGACCGGGGGCGCCGTGGCGGTCGACGACGACCAGGACCCTGCCGCACGCGTCGGTCAGCCACCCCCACACCTGCCGCACCCGCTCGTCCTCCTCGGCGGTGGGTGTTCGGGCGTGCCAGGTGAACTGGGCGGCCGTGCGTTCGGACTTGGTCGGCCGAGCGCCGGGACGAAGGCCGTCGTGGAGATGCACAGTCCTCTTGCCGAGGATGCCGGCGCGGCTCGCTGCCCTCAGCCGCCCGGCGACCGTGGGAGCAAGCGTCGCCAGGACCTCGCCGAAGGGGACCGTCCGCCACGGGGCAGGCGGGTTCCAGGAAGCTGGGAGAGTCCCGTGCCACGCGACGTGATGAACGAGTCCTTGGGTCGTGGTGTCGGCGACGGCCAGGAGCGTGGCGCCGGGGTCGAGACGGAGGGCGTCGTTCATGGCGTGTACGGCTGTGTCGAGATTGCTCCCGGTTGTCAGGGTGGTGGTGGGCGGGGAGTCATCGGGGCCGATGGTGACGCTGCCGTCTGCCCGGGCCGCGAGCAGGGTGAGGGTGCCGCGGCTCATGCGGCCGGGGCGGGGTCGGCGCCGAAGCGGGCGATGGTCTGGTCGTGCAGGGCGGAGAAAGTTTTCAGACTCCCGTCGTACCCGGCGGTGGCCACCAGCAGGGCCGTGGTGTCCGGGCCGGCCGGGAGTGGCAGATCGCCGTCAGGGCGGACGGTGTAGGCGGGGGTGCCCTCCAGACGGATCAGTTCGGCGAGACGGGCATCGGCGTCGGGCGCTTCACCGCCGGGGACTGCGGCGTCACCGACGGGCAGGATCCACACGGTGTCCGCCTCGGACAGGCCGAGCGCCCATGCGGCGAGGTCGCGCCGGTTCTTGCGGCCCCAGGGGGCGACGGCAATGACGAGGTGCCGGTCGGGGTGGGCCTGGCGCAGGGCCTGGAGGAGGGCGGCGGCCTGGCCGGGCTGGCGCGCGTTGTCATCGACGAGGACCAGCCGGTCGTCGTGGTGCATGGTGCTCATCCGGCGGCGCGGGAGCCGGAAGCCGACGAGTGCCTCGGCGCTGTCGGCGTGGCTGACGCCCAGGTGCAGGGAGGTGACCAGGGAGCAGGCGGCGGCGGTGACCAGGTGACGGCCCGGGGCGGGAACGGTCCATGTGCCGGCGTAGGTGCCGTGCTGGGCGAGGCGGAACGTGGTGCCGGTGGGGTCGATGGAGGTGACGTCGACGTTCCAGTCGGCGTCCTCGCCCACGGTCTGCACCGTCATTCCCGCCGTTCCGGTAAGGCGCGGGGTGAGCAGGGCGGCGACGTCGTCGGGGAGCACGACCATGCTCGGCGGGGTGGACGTCTCGGTGAGGAAGGCGGCGAGGCTGCGCTCGAACCCGGCGGTGCCGGGTCCGAAGAGGTCCTCGTGGTTTTGGACCAGGTTCAGGGCGATGACGATTTCCGGGGTGAGTGCCCGGTAGGCGCCCTGGTACTCGCACGCCTCGACGACGGCCCACTCACCGGCCGCGAGCTGGCCGCCGCAGAACAGTCCGGGGACGTCGGCGCCGATGTAAGCGGAGGGGTCCAGCGGGCTGAGGATCTGGTGGAGCAGGGCGGCGGCGGTGGACTTGCCGAGAGATCCGGCAACCGCGATCAGCTTCTTGTCGTGGGCGGCCAGGAGGTGCTGGACGAACTCCAGGCGGGCCATCGGCTGTGGGCCGCTCGACTGGCGCGGGAGAGCGCCGGTGGCGACGAGGTACTCGGCGCCCTCGGGGACGGTATTGGTGCCAAGGGTGACGTTGATGCCTTCGGCGGCGAAGGCGTGGGTGCGGTGGTTGGGTTCGAGGTCGTCGCCGGTGACGCGCATCTGGGCCTGGTGGGCGAGGGCGGCGGCGGGGGCGATGCCCTTGCCGCCGATGCCGTTGAAGTGGACGTGCCGACCGGCGAGCGGGCGCAGGGTGTCAGGCATGGGTGGTGTCTCCTTGGTCGGTGGGCAGGGTGGTGGCCAGGTCGCACAGGCCGGTGAGTTGTCCGGCGGTGTGCAGGTGCTCGTAGATGTCCCGGTCGTGGGCGGTGTCGATCTCCAGCCAGCCGCCGTCGACGGGCACGGTCGTCGCGCGGCCGCCGGCCGCGAGCCAGGCGGCAAGCAGGGCGGTGGTGTCCCACCGGGCCGCGGCCGTGTCCGTGTGCAGGGATCGGCGGTAGAAGCCGGTGAGGTCAGCGGCACCGGCGGCGCTGAGACGCAGGATGCCCATGAACTGGGCATGGACCTCGTCCAGTGCGGCCGGGGTGCCGCCGATGTCCACCAGCAGCCCCTGCGGGTCGATCAGGATCCGCTCGCAGTCGTCGAGCGGATCGCTCATCCGGGCCTGCCACAGCGTCAGCCACCCGGTGTTCACCGGGAGGCACACGTCCGCAGCGGGCGCCGCGAGCAGGGCGGCGAACACGCGGGGTTCCACGACGATGTCCCCGTAGGTGATGACGGCGCCGTGGTCGAGGGCTCCCGCGTCGGCGGCGGCCAGGAGGCTGGCGGCGATGCTGGTGTGCTCCCAGCGGGGGTTGTGCACGGTGCGGGCGCCGCTGGCGTGGGCGGCCAGTTCGGCCGGACGGTAGCCGGTGACGAGCGTGACCGGGTCGCACCCGGCCGCGTTGAGGCTGTGCAGGAGCCGGGTCAGCAGCGGAACCCCGGCGAGCGGCAGCAGCGGTTTCGGACGGGAGTCGCTCAGGGAGCCCAGGCGTGAGCCCCGGCCCGCAGCAAGGATGACAGCGCGCATGACGAGACGCCCCTCTCGGGTCAGACGGATTGGGGAGCGTGCGTGAGCAGGTGGGACAGGGCGCGGGTCGCGGGCCCCGGCGGCTGCTCACGCTCGGGGTGCCACATCAGCCCCCACCAGGGCAGACATGCGTGGGTGAACGCCTCCACGGTGTCGCCGCCGTCGGCTACGGCGATCACCGGCAGCACGGCGGGCCAGGAGCCGGTGGGCAGGACGTGGCGGTGGTGGGAGGTCACGGTGAACGCTGCCGGCCAGCTCCACGCAGTGGCTCGAACGGCGGTGACCTGGTGCCGGGTTCCGGCGTGCCGTGGTGCGTCGTCGGTCAGACGGGCACCGGCACGCATCGCGATCGCTTGCGCTCCGCGACAGATCCCGATGACCGTGGTGCCGTGTTGTTCGGCGTGGTGGAGCAGCCAGTCCTCGACCGCGTCGCGGGTCGGCGCGTGGTCGGTGGCGCCCGGGGCGGATGGTAGGTCGTTGCCGCCGGACAGGACGATCGCGGTCAACGGCAGCCCGGCCAGCAGCGCGCGGGCCGCGCCGACGTCGTTGGGCACCAGCGCCACCCGGTGACCGGCCAGCAGCGGCATCCACCGCGCGTCCAGGTAGTCGCCCTCCTCGCCGCGCTCGGCGAACCGCACCCGCCGCTGGGTGACGGCGATCCAGCCGCCCGGCCGGGTCACGACAGCACGTCCACACGCCCGGCCGCCGCGTCCACGGCCACCGAGCGGGCCGCGGCCACCAGGGCGTGGGTGGCTGTGCCGACGCCGATCGCGGCCGGGACGCCGAGTTCGGCGCACCGGATCGCCATATGGGAGTTGGCGCCGCCGTAGGCGGTGACCAGAGCCCCGGGCCGGTGGGCGAAGACCCAGTCGTATCCCGGGTCGGCCGCCTCCAGAACGATCACCACCCCGGGCGGGGGTGGATACGACGGGGCCGGGTTGGTGTGCACGGGCCCGGAGGCCTGCCCGCTGGTGACGAAATTGGCCCGGCCCGGCCCCCGCACGAAGCAGTCGAGCGCCTGCGGAGCGGTGACCAGGTCAGGCAGTTCAACGAGGGCGCACACCGCGGCGTTCGCCCGGCGCCGGGTGACCAGGCCCGGCCACCGGCCCGGGGCGCCCGCGAGAAGGTCACCGATGCGCAGGAACCGGACGTCCCCGCTGGGCAGCCCATTTGTCCGGCCGTGGGCGCGAGCGGCCTCCAGCACCGCACTGACCCACTGCGCGTACAGCGCCTTGCCGTACTCCCGGCCGGTGATCCCGGCGCGGCAGAACGCTTCCAGCCCGTTCGCGTCCAGCCCCAGCGGCGCCACCGCGCGCGTGACTGCACCGGAGTTCCTGCCGCTCCACGGCGCCGCGGCCGCGCTCGGCTCGTCCCAAGGGACGGTGAGCAAGGGCCGCAGGTAGCCCTCCGGGTCGTCGCCGTATGCGGGCACAGCCAGGTCGTACGTGCCCGGCCGGATCCACCGGTAGCGGTCCACGAACGCCTCCCAGTCCAGCCGCCCGACCGTGACCTCGCAGGCGTCGCGCCGCAGCGCCGCGGCCGGGGTGCCCAGACCGTGCATCCACTCCTCTCGACGGTCGGCCAGCCCCTCTGCCTCCAGGACACGCAGCAGGTCGGTGGCCACGAATCCCGCCCGGGCCAGGTGCGCGAACCTCAACGCCGCCGTCCGGGCTCCGTTCAGCGTCGCCGCGAGCCGCCCCGCGCCGGCGTCAGCCCGCGTGGGTGCGGCCGCTTGCTCCAGCCACGCGGCATCGTCCAAGAGACGCTGGACCCCGCCGCGCGTGACGGCCAGCAGCTGCTCGTGCAGCCGCCGCCGCGCGCTGCTGCCGATCCCAGCCCCGGCCAGGTATGCCGTCCGGTCCGCGACCCGCGGAGTCCAGCACGTCGCCGCGATCTCGAATTCGACCTTGTCGTGCGCCCCCGGATCCGTCACCAGCCGCTCGCCCATCGCCCGTAGCACCGCGGCCGCAAGGGGCTCGTCCAACCCGGCCGGGACGAACGAGGCGAGACTCGCGAGCGCGTCGACGTACGGGGATCCCGCAACCATGTGCATCAGCCGGGTGCCCCGCAGATCCCGGTAGCCGTAGGCGGCGCGCTGTTCGGCCCAGGTCCGGTCGGTGATCAGCGCGGCGTACAGCGATGCGGCCAGCGGGGATGGGCGGCGGCCGAGCATCTCGGCCGGGTTCCAGTCCGCCATCGTCGACAACACCACCCCGGGCCCACCCGGGGCGAGAGCCCGACGGCCGGCCAAGTCGGCGAGCTGACGCTGTGCGGCGTCGACCATCGCGTGCACACGCTCGTCCCCGACAGCTCGTGCTGCCGCCAGCGGACGGGCCTGGAGCAGGTGCACCGCACCGTCGGCGAGCGCGAGCTCCACATCGAGACGGCTTGTCCCCGCGCACCGCTCGGTCTCTACAGCCGCGTCCAGCAACTGCCGCCCGGCAGACGGCATACCGGGCCGAGGCCCGCGCACACGGCCCTGTGGGCGCCGTACGTACCAGGTCTGTGCCCCCTGGGCCGTCCCCGCGGTCACAGTGTCCGTGCGGCCCGAGACCAGATCGAGGGTCGCCGTGTAGTACGGGGCGCCCGCCAAAGTCCGGGTGGTGACCACCCCGGCCGCCTGCACCGGATCCAGCCACTCCTGGACCAGGACCCGGGCGTCAGGCCCGTGGGCACAGTAAGAGGCGAACACCTCCCGCACCGCGTCGGCGATCGCGCCGGGGGCCGCGGGCATGGGCACGGGCACGCTCAGGTAAGCGCCCGCACCCGACTGCTCCCACCCGTCCTCTCCGTCCGAGCAGGACCGAACGATCACCGCCCGCCCCGGGTACTGGGCGGACACCTCGGCGATGACCTGGTGGGAATCCTGCTCCCACCGCTGCCAGAGCACCGACAGCCCAGCGTCCACCCGGACCCCGGCCAGCAGCGGCGCCAGCCTCCGCAGCGATACGTCCTTGCCGCCCAGGAGCAGCCGCGCCCGCATCTCGCCGACCTGCCAGGGAACCAGCCCCGGCCGTGGCCCGGCCAGCGGCACCCGGTGCTGCGCCACCAGGTGCCGAGCCACCGCGGCCGCGCTCATACCCGTCGGGACGCACCCGCTCTCCACGCACCGTGTGTGTGCCCGAAGGGCCATTGGCCCGAAGCTGTACGCCCGGCCCTGCGCCGACTGGCCGGTCCACACGCCGACCCCGTGCCAGCCAAGGAAGGCCCGCCGTAGAGCCTCGGATGGCAGCCGCGAACTCCTCGTCCGGGAACAGTTCCCCGAGCCGGTCGCGCACCGCCACCGGCAACGGCACCGCGCGTCCGTAGTTCTTCGCCCGGACCGCCCGCGTCACCACGGGATCCGGCTCCGGCCACGACCGCGGCTCCAACGACACGACCACTCCCACCCCGCGACCGGGGATCAGGAAGGAACCGGCCGCAGCACCAACCGTGCCAGCACAATCAAGCCGCTGTCAGCCCACAACCCGAATGGGCAACAGGGTCGAACGGTACGTCAAAGACCAGATCCGCCGGCCCCGCCCGGAGCTCGCCGGGCGCCTGGCGGACGCCGTCCGCGCCCGCTGGCAGCCCCGCGTCCGCGAACAGGCCCGCCGACAGGCCGCCACCACCACGGGCATCATCATCGACACCCGGGCCCGGTTCGGGTTCACCGCCGCCCCCGGCACCACCGACGACGCCCGCCTGCGCCATCTCACCCTCGCCCTGCCACCCGCCTGGGCCGCCCGCCTCCCAGACGCCCAGGCTGCCGGCGCAGGCGAGAACGAGCTGCGCGCGATCACCGCCGAAGGCCTCGGGGAGACGTACTTCCGCGACGGCGGCCGCCGCGCCCAGGGCCTGATGGTGGAGTTCACCGACGTCGAACAGCTCGACTTCGACCTGTAGCAACCATCCGACCGGTCCCGGCCACCGGCTCACTGCTCTGGCCTACGAGGGTGTCTCGAGGAGCGGCAGGAGACGGGCGAGTGCCTGCTTGCAGTTTGCCGCCGTTCGCACCGCCGCCTCGTGTGCACCCAAAGGCGCGTCGGCAGGGAGCTGGGCCGACGCGTGGAAGGCCAACTCGTTGAGGGCGGCTTCCCGGGTTCCTGAGCCCGGATCCACCGGCTTGATTCCGGGTTGATCGTTTCGGGGTCGTGCAGGCTGTGTCGGGGCTGAGTTGCGGATTCGGGCATGGGGCGGCCGCTGGTCTGCCCAGCTCTTCCACTTTGTCCACGGGTCTCGGGCCCATTCGGGCAGGTCGGTCAGGGAGCGTCAGAGGACTGGTGGTGCGTGCACGATGCTGAAGAGCTGGGCGAAGTCCTCCCTCCAGGGCCAGCGTTCGGGCAGGTGCAGGGTGAGGCGGCGGGCGGAGCGGGCCAGGCGGGCGGGCACGTTGATCAGGTGGTCACGGATGGTGGCGGTGGTCGCTTTGGCGTGGAACGTGGAGGCCAGGGCGCCGGCGGCGCGGGTGAGGTTGTGTGCCAGGGCTGCCAGGGCGAGCCAGGCGGCATTGGCCTGGAAATGACCGGACGGCGCGTGGGCGAAGGCGCTGTTCTTGACATCGGCGATCACCTGCTCGACGACAGCGTGCCGTCGGTGATCGCGCTCGGCATCGGCCAAGGAGAGTGGGGAGTCGGTGAACGCGGCGTGGTAGCGCCAGGTATCGAAGAGCGTGCCCTGCCCGGCGGGGACGCCACCGGCGTTCAGGCGTTTGACGCGGCGTACGATCAGACGGGCGGTGACCTGCTGCTTCTTCGGTTTGGAAGTGAAGGCGGTGTAGGGGACCTCGGCTATCTCGGCGTCGGAGATCCAGCACTGGCCCTCCTCGTCCCAGACCGCCTTGGGGTATTTGATCGGCGTCCAGGCGTCCTCGTCGATGCGGGCGATGGCGGCCTTGACGGAAGCGTTCATCCGCACCGTGACCGAGAAACGGGCGCCCAGCGTCCGGCAGGCATTGATGACGTCGGCGCCGTAGAACGCGGAGTCCGCGCGCATCACCAGCAGGCCACTGGCGCCGCAGGCACGGGCGGTGCGGATGGTCTCGGCCACGAACGCCGCCGCCCCGCGTGCGGAGTTCGAGGGCCCTTTGCGCAGCCTGGTGGCGGCGATCACGGGGGCGGACAGGGGTGTGGAGACGATACCGAGCAGTGCGTTCAGGCCCTTGACCTTGCTGTATCCGTACCCGGTGCCTTGTTTGGCGTAGCCGTAGGTGCGGCGGATGGTGTCGTCGATGTCCACGTAGGCGGCCTGGTCCGCGCCGGGCAGCAGTGGGGTGTGACGGGCCAGTTCGGGCAGGAACCGGCGGGCCACGGCGTGCAGTTGCTTCACATGCCCGTGCGTGAAGGAGCGCAGGAACGACCCCAGCGTGGAGGGGGCCCGCACTCCGCAGAACAGGCGGCCCATCGCGCCGTGCCGCAGCCGGTCCATGTCCTCGATGCTGTCGGCGCCCGCGACCATGCCGCCCACCAGCGACATCAGCTTCGCCGCGGGGAAGGCACCGGTGCCGTCCTTCGAGGCCGGCAGACGGATGTGCTCCCCGGCCAGAGCCGGCAGACCGCACCGCTCGGCCAGCCGCACCACCGGCTCCAGCCCGCCGTACGCGATCAGGTTCGGATCATCAAACGCGGATGAGACCGCCGCCGCGGCATGGGAAGATTGCATCTCGGAAGTGCCTTGCTGATCGTGCCTGATGTGGTCCTAGAGAAACCCCATCATCGCAGGTCGCAAGGCACTTCTTCGTTTCCGGAAGAACTATCCACAGGCATCAGCCGGTGGATCCGGGCTGAGGGGAGGTCGAGCACGTCACGCTCATCGACACGGCAGCTGTAGATAGCTGCGGGGCTGATCATGGTGTGGTGTCGGCGAGATCGCTTCGGCCAGGTTCCAGCAGTTGACGTCCTCGAGCTCCATCAGCATGGCCCGAGCCATCCGCGCGAACGTCTCCCGGGTTTCGGAGCGGGCGAAACAGCCGGCCACCGAGGCCGGCAAACCCTCCAACGCGAGGTCGTGGCCTTCATGGTCCACCGTGACCGATGCGGCCGTCTCGTTCTGATGTCGTGTCAGTCCACGTCATGATCAAGGCGGCCGACCTCGCGCCCGCTGCCACCCCCGTCACACCGCTGACCAGCCGTGACGAACACCGACAGAGCTGTCTACAGCTGCCGTGTATGAACCGCCTCAACTGATCCACACGTTTTGACAATTACTCGGCGGTTCGGGGCCGGCCTCTCATCTGGTCCAGGATGTAGTCCTCCACCGACATGGCTTGATGCTCTGCGGTGCCGGTGTCTGCGGGCGTGCCTGCGGGAGGGGCTGCGCGGGTGGCCGTGTGCGGGGGCGGGGGCGGGCCGTCGGCGGGCGGTGTGCCGGCCGTCCTTGTTGTGCTCTCCTCGCTCTCGTGTGTCGGGCCTGTGGCAGGGTGCGCGGCGGGCTTGTCGCCGAGGCCTTCGGGGTCCTGTCCGGCTGGCTCGTCGGCGTGGTCGCCGGGCCAGGTCGCCGCGTCGCGTGCCGGGTCCTGTTGCTGTTCTTGTTCCGGTGTGGTGGTGCCGGGGCGGCTGGTCTCGGCGGCTGGCTGCTGCGCGGGCTGTGGGGTGGGGGCGCCTTGCGGGACGGAGTGGCGAGGGGTGCCTGCGGGGGTGGGGCGGGGCCGCTTTCGGACCGGTGGGGGCGAGGTGGGGGTGGGCGCGCGGCGGCGTCGGGCGGATTTGTCGGGCTGCGGAGGCGGGCCTGCGTCTTGTTGGGTTTCCTCGGCCTGCTGGTCCCGGCGCCGGCGCTGGCGCCGGGGCTGGTCGGTGCCGTCCTGGTGTGTGTGGCGTGGCTGGGCTTCCGGGTCAGGCCCGGTCCCGCTGCCGGAGGCGGTCGGTGCAGGGTTTTGCAGGAGTCTGCGACGGCCGTCATTGTCGGGTTCCGACAGGTGAATGCCGTGCTGTCGCAGCAGGGCGATATCGGCCTCCGCCAGCTTTCTTTGGCCGCGCAGCATATTGTACAGAATTTTGCCGATGGGGACGGTGGAAGGGGTGTCGCTGCCAGGAACGGCAAGAACCGCCGTGTTTCGCGGTTTGGGGAGTGTATTGCTGCGGTCTTCGCTTCGCCAGTGCAGGAGACCGGCCACAAACTGTTCGATCGGCCACTCGTGTCGACGTGTTTGGCCTGCCTGGCGGACAATCCTGTGGAAGCCGTCCACTTCCTCCATGTGGATGTTGCGCTCTTCCAGTCCCTCGATCAGGTAGGGAGATGCGTATTCCACACCCACACTTATCAGTTGTTTTATTTTCGTACCAATGGGGACACGTTCGCACCTGCCGGTGTTCGGGATACGGACGCGCACCATGCCCCCCTTTGGGGGGATTTTGGTGCAGTTTTCTTCGTCGGGGCGTTCGCTGTCGCGCCACGCGTCGATGGCGGCCAGGATCAGTTCATCCGTCCACTTAATTTTGCGGTGCTTCGGGCGGTCTTGTTGGGTTTCCTCGGCCTGCTGGCCCCGGCGTCGGCGCTGGGGCTGGTGCGGTTTCGGTTGCGGGTGGTGTGGGGGTGGCTGGTCGGGTGTGTTCTGGGTGGGTGGTTGGTGGGTGGTGGTGGGTGTGTCGGGTGGGGGTGGTGGGCCGGTGGTGGGGTGGGGTTGTGTGGGGGCTGGTTGTGGGGTGGTGGGG
>NZ_JAPEPZ010000006.1 GCF_026339875.1 Streptomyces sp. NBC_01571 | reverse complement strand
CCCACCACGGACCGGACCACGCAACGGACCACGGACCGGACCGCGGACCGGACCGCGGACCGGACCGCGGACGGGACCGCGGACGGGGCCGCGGAGCCAACGACGGAGCGGACCGCGGAAGGGACGGGGCAGCGGCCCCCGCGGGCGGACGCCAGGAACACCCGCAGGACCGGGACCGCCGACCACACAACCGGCGCGGCCGGGGACGGCACCCGGCAGGCGACGGCCACACCGTCCCAGGACCACCCGGCCGACCATGCCGCCGAGGACGCCTACGCCGTCATGGCCGGCACACCCACCAGAACCCAGTCACAAGCCCAGGCCCCCCACCCCACCCCCTCCACCCGAAACAACACGACCGAGTCAGGCACGGCCGAATCAGGCACGACCCGGACCGGCACGGCCCGGACCGGCACGGCCCGGACCGGCACGGCCGAATCAGGCACGGCCGAGTCAGGCACGGCCCGGACCGGCACGGCCGAATCAGGCACGACCGAGTCAGGCACGACCCGAAACAACACGGCCGAGTCGGGCACGGCCGAGTCAGGCACGGCCCGGACCGGCACGGCCGAGTCGGGCACGGCCGAGTCGGGCACGGCCGAGTCGGGCACGGCCGAGTCAGGCACGGCCCGGACCGGCACGGCCGCAGCCGCCGCAGCCGCCGCACCTGCCGCAGCCCAGGCCACCGCCGGGCGGAGCCGGTGGAGGGAACTGGCAGCAGCCTCCCCCCTCGACGCGAGCCTGCTGCAGGTCCACGTCCACGGTGAACTCCACCGCCTGGGACACACGGTGACCGGCCCGCTCTCGGCCGCCGTGGCCCAGCACTACGACGACCTCGGCCCGGCCTGGGACTCCCAGCCCGTGCAGCGCCGTGCGACCGCCCTCGCACACCTGATCGCCACCGGCACCAACCCCTTCCCGGCCAGCCGGTGGCAGGAACTCACCGCCCACGACCCCGACCGGGCGAGCCGGCTGCGGGTACTGGCCGCAGTCGAGCTCCACCGGGCACAGCACCCGGGGATGTCACGGAAGACCGAAACCTTCGCGCACGCCTACGACCACCTCGCCGACCACTGGCACACCCAGCCCCTCGCAGACCAGGCCACCGCCCTCGCCCACAAGATCCTCACCGGCACCGACCTCCCCCTCGGCACCGCCCCCGGCGCACCCGGACGGACCAGGGCGGCAGACGACCGTGACGCCGCGGACCGGCTGGAGCGCACCGTCAGGGCCGAACTCGCCGCCCTCGGCCACCCGGCACACGACCTGCCCCCCGCACCGAAACTCGTCCGCGACTACCCCCTCGACCCCGCCTGGCACACCATGTCACCCGGCCACCAGGCCGAAGCCGTCGCCCGATGGATCCACACCGGCCTACCCCCCGGCCCACCCACCCAGACCCCGACAGCCCCCACCCAGCCCGCAACGGCGTCCACCCCCACACCCCCCGCCACCCAAACACCCACCCGGACGCCCACCCCCGCACCCGGCTCCACACCCCCCGCCACCGAAACACCCACCCGGACGGGGACGGCCGGCTCCCCCGGCACTGCTCCGGCACACCAGGACGACCGGTTCCTGATCGAGGAAGTCCGGCGCGAATTCCGCTACCTCGCCCCCCACCCCACCAAGGACCTGCCCACCGCCGACGCCATCCGCGAGGCCGACCGCAACCTGCCCAAACAGCCCTGGCCCGTCACCCAACGCGAACGAGGACAACACCTCGCACAGATCCTCCTCACCGGCGAAAAAACCAGACTCCTCGGCGGCGCCGACAACACCACAACCCGACCCCCAACCCCAGCCCCAGCCCCTGGCCCCGCACTGGCCGACGCCACAGCCCCTGCCCTGACCAGCGAGCAGAGGGAGATCTACGACAAGCTCCACCCCGCCCTGGCCCCGTACCTGGTACGGCCGGCCCCCGATGAGCTGGGTTCGAGCGCCGTGGCCGTCCACGCACTGCTGCAGGACCGGCACCCGGACAGCTCACTCACCCAGCACGCACAGCGGATCCTCCTGCCCCTGGCCGAGCAGAAGCGGGACATCAGGCTTGCCAGCTTCCAGGACTATGGGGTGCGCGTCGACCAGGCCATCAGCGATAGAGAGTTGCGCATCCTGCACGGTGAGATGGGCGGGACATATCCCGAGCTGGCCTCCTACCTCACCCGGGCGGACACCTCGCGCACCACGGATGCCAACACGCCCCACCGCCAGTACACGGTCACTCGGCTGCCGATCGCAGGGACGACCCTCACCCTGCACCACGACCCGACCGAGGCACCCGACGCCCACGCCGAACGCGTGCGCCTGCTCCAGCGAGCCGTCCACCTCGTCCAGCAACGCGGGTTCACCGTGCCCGACCTCGAAGTCCACCTCCCCAAATACACCCGAGACCTCACGGTCGCAGCGGACCGGGCAATCCATGAGGACACCTCATGGGTGAATGCCGCAGAGTTCTTCGCCCCCAACATCCTCCTCGTGGCCTCGGACCTGCCGGCCCTGCACAGGAGTGCGCCCGACCGGGAGGGCGTGTTCGCGGCATACCCCTACCGGATAGGGGAGCAAGCCGTCGCCATTCTGGTGCACGAGCTGGGTCATGTCCTGCACCACCTTCATGCCCCTGCCAAGGATCTGGATGCGACCTGGGCAGATTTCCAGGATGCCGCGGCCGAACTGGCCGGCACCGTCAGCAAGTACGCGGGTAAACGGCCGGGCGAGTTCGTCGCGGAGGTCTTCGCCGGCCTGGTCTTCGGCCGGGCGTTCACGGACGAACAGGCAAACATGTACGAGGCCCTGGGCGGCCCGACACCACACATGAACGACATCAGCCACCTGGCCACGCCCCCGGATCTCGGCAGACTGACCGACGAAGTCAACACACAACTGACCCGACACCGACAGCCCCAGGCCGGCCAGGAAACCGTCCGGACCCACTACAACCAGCTGACCGGGGACCTGAAATGGGCCCACCACGACCACCAGGCATCCGCGATCACACAGGCAATCCTCCACATCACCACCCGCACGGGAACCGGCGCACCCACCGACGGCACGCATCCTCACAACACCAGGCAGGAACTGCCCCAGGCCGAGCCGCACACAGCACATAGCACCCGGAACCCCACCCCAGACCAGCGCCAGCCCATTCACCGGCCGTTCGAGCAGTACCTGCTGGCTTTGGACACGTGGCGTGCCGACCACAGCACCGCCATCCCCCAACCCGATGAAGCCGTGCACATTCGGGGTGCCGATGGCCGGGAACGGCCCGTCCTCATCGGCCAATGGCTCGCCTACCTGCAGTACATGGGGCTGGTGCAGCCGGGTGGTTCTTTGCTGGCGGGTGCTTTGAAGGCGCGCGGTATCCCCACCAAGGAAGAGAACGGCCTTCTCCGGCGCACGACCGAGGCAGGGCCGGTGGTGCCGGTGTGGAGTGTGGAGGTCTACCTGCGTGGCCTGGCCACCTGGCGTGCCGCCGCCCCCGCGGGCGAGGACCGCAGCACCGCCATCCCCCCCGACGGCACCTACATCACCCTCACCGACCCCACCCCCACCCCCCTCACCGACACGAGCGACACCAGCCGGGAACACAACGCCACGGACAACGCCGCCACCACCAACGGTGCAGACATCCCCATCGGCACATGGCTGTTCCAGGCCCGCCATCAGGGACTGACAGGACTGACGGACCACGAGATCACCCAACTGCAGGCCGCCGGCCTGCACGCCGCGGAACCCCACCCCGACGACACAACCCGGCGCAGACGTCTGTACTGGGACCACCCCGGAACAACAACCCCCACCCACACAACCAGCCCCCGCCATACAGGCACCAGCCACCAGCCCGACACACACCAGCACCCCACCCACCCCACCCCACCCACCACAACCACAACACCCGCACCCCCCAGCCGGAAAAGGCCACGGCCAGCAGACGACGCACAGCCAGGTGAACAGGAACGTCCCTCAAAACGCGGGAGAGGGGAGCCCGCAGCACCGGCCGCGGCCCGGCCACAGCCCGGCGGCACGGACCAGACCACCCCACAGGGCCATACCACCACCACTGCTGCTGCCGGGCAGGACAGGCCGGCCCCGCCCGCCCCACACGCCCAGCCCGCACCCGGCCTGCCGGCCACACAGCCAGAGACCGGCACCTCCACCCGGCCCGCACCACACGTCAACCCGGCGCAGACCAGTTATCCGGCACACCCCGCCAACTCGATGCAGGACGGACAGGACCGCCGGGACGGCGGGGACAGCTGGAACTGGGACGGCAGGGACGCCGGGGACCTTCGGGACGAACCGGGTATGGGGCGGATGCTGCCCGGGGTCCCCCAGTACGTGTCAGACCAGGCCGCAACCCGCCACCTGACCGTGTACCCGGTCCCGGCAGACGGTGACTGCTTCTTCCACGCCCTGATCGCAGCACGCGACATGCAGGCACCGGACGGCCCGCCCGCGAACACCACCGACGTACGCGCCGCCCTCGCCGAAACACTCCAACAACAACTGCGACTACACCCTCAGCACCCCCACCTCGCCCCCTGGATGCCCGCCGCACGAACCCAGGTCCTGACCGCACTGGCCGACCACGCCGCCCACCAAGCCGGCCACACCCAGGGCACAGACGCATTCACCCAGTACACCAACGAATTCTCCCAGGCCCACGCCGAAACCCGGCCCGACCAGCAGGACTGGCAACACGTCATCACCAGCCTGCTCACCCCCGGCCAGTGGGACACCGTCGCCGGCGACCTGGCCCCCACCCTCGCCGCCCACCACTACAACATCCGACTCCACACCCTCCACATCCACCCCGGCCACACCCCCTGGACCCTCACCTTCGGCCCCGAAAACGCACCCGAACACCACCTCGTCCGCACAACCGGCAACGGACCCGAACACTGGATGCCCGCCCACCCCACCACCACTGCCCCAGCACTGGCCGACGCCACAGCCCCTGACCCCGCACTGACCCCCACCCCAACCCCAGCACTGGCCGACGCCACAACCCCAGCACTGGCCGACGCCACAACCCCTCACAACAACCAACCCGCCACCCACCCAACCCCCCCCCACACCACCACTAACACCGCCCACACCACCACTAACGCCACCCACCACGAAACACACACAAAAACCCGCCCCACACGCACACCCCGCCAAGGCCAGCCCGGACGGCCTCGTCCGCTGATCGAGCGGTACATACAGGCTTTGGAGCAGTGGCGTGAAGAACCGGAACCCAACCAGGACCGCAGCCGCCTCCTGCCCCGACGAGGTGATTCCGTGCTCCTCCGCGGTCCCGGCGCCGAAGTCGTGCACGTCCACATCGGCGACTGGGTGCACAACCTGCAGCACAAGGGGAGGGATCTGGCCGAGGGAGAGGCCGCTAGGCTGCGGAACCTCGGCTACAACCTCGAGAAGGCGAAGGCAGGGGAGGTAAACAGGGGCGGCATTACGCTGACGCACTACAAACTGAAGCCCACCCCAGAACAGCGCCAGAACATTCATCGGCCGGTAGAGCAGTACCTGCAGGCTTTGGACACGTGGCGTGCCGCCCACGTGAAGCACAAAACCGGCATCCCCCCCTTCCGTGATTCCGCGCACGTCCGGGGTGTCGATGGCCGAGAACGGCCCGTCCCCATCGGCAACTGGCTCTCCAACCTGCAGCAGAAGGGGCTGAAGAAGTGGGATTCTTTGCTGCCGGATGCTCTGAGAGCGCGCGGTATCCCCACCAAGGAAGAGAACGGCCACCTCTGGCGCACGACCGGGCCAGGGCCGGTGGTGCCGGTGTGGAGTGTGGAGGTCTACCTGCGTGGCCTGGCCACCTGGCGGGCCGCCGCCCCCGCGGGCGAGGACCGCAGCACCGCCATCCCCCCCGACGGCACCTACATCACCCTCACCGACCCCACCCCCACCCCCCTCACCGACACGAGCAACACCGACCGGGAACACAACGCCACGGACAACGCCACCACCAGCGGTGCAGACATCCCCATCGGCACATGGCTGTTCCAGGCCCGCCATCAGGGACTGACAGGACTGACGGACCACGAGATCACCCAACTGCAGGCCGCCGGCCTGCACGCCGCGGAACCCCACCCCGACGACACAACCCGGCGCAGACGTCTGTACTGGAACCACCCCGGAACAACAACCCCCACCCACACAACCAGCCCCCGCCATACAGGCACCAGCCACCAACCCGACACACACCAACACCCCACCCACCCCACCCCACACACCCCCGGTACATCCCTCACCCCCATCCCGGCCTCCCTGTTTACCCAGGCCGGGACCCTGCTCCGCCCACCCCTGCTCCTCGGAACCGACCCCGAAACCCAAAACCGACGCGACGCCGTCCACCACGCCCTGACCCAGATCGCCCACACCCTCCACACCCACGGCGAGGACGCCGCCCGCACCCTCGCCGACACCCTCGCCACCCAAAACCCCGACCTACGCACCCCCCAACCCCACCTCCCCGGCGGCACCCGACACCCCCACAACCCCCACCCCACAACCCCCACCCACACCGATACCGACGAAGACCTCTTCGGCGACCCCACCACCCCCAACCCCACCTCCTTCCTGGCCCTGCCCGAACCCTCAACCAGCCTCACCCTGCCCGGAACCCGAACCGCCCCCACCCCGCACACCCACCACCACACCCCCGGAAACCACTCCAGCAGCGAAGAACAACAACACGAAGAAACCGGGCAGGACCAGGAGAATGTCCTGCCCACCACCCGGCCCACTCCCTTCGACGTCGACGCCCACATCACCCCGCCCACCCACCACGCCCTCACCGCACTGGGCCACCTCGCCAAGTACCCCTGGCGCAACACACCCCTCCCCTCCGTCACCCCCTGGACCCGCACCGGCTTGCCCCCCCTCAGCACAGACGACATCACCAGCCTGTTCCAACTGCTCGATCACCCCGACAACCACAACGCCACCCTCGGCGGCGTCCTCGACCACCTCCGCACCACCCACCACCTCGACCACATCGACGACCCCACCCTCACCCAAGAACTCCACCGCATCCACTCCCAATACCACCTCCAAAAAACCGCTCGGCTGAGAATCCCCTTCGTGAAAGAACCCCATTCCCGCAAGCCCCCGAGTCCGGAAAAGGTGGAGGATGCGATCCGGAAGTTCCTTGTTCCCACGGTGAACGGAACCCGCGTCACCGACAGCAAACCCTTCGGAACCAGACCCTCATCAGACAGCAGGGACAGGGGTTTCGTCACGGACGAAGGGTTCAACCTCGCTAGGTGGCTCTATCGCGCCGGCCAAGAAGCAGGCGTGAGGGTGTCGCCGGGGGTGCGCCAGGCTCTGCAGGAGAGCGGATTCACCGTCACCGACCTGCCGGACGACAAGGTGAAACTCCACTTCAAGGGAGAATCCCGTTCCCGCCGGCCGGCGAGTCAGGAGGAGGTGGAGGCTGCGATCCGGAAGTTCCTTGTTCCCGCGGTGAACGGAGAACGCGTCACCGACAGCAAACCCTTCGGAACCAAACCCTCATCAGACAGCAAGAACAGGCGGTTCGTCACGGACGACGGGTTCAACCTCGCTTGGTGGATCCATCACTCCAGCAGAAAAGGCGTGATGCGGGTGTCGGACGGGGTGCGCCAGGCTCTGAAGGACAGCGGAATCACCGTCACCGACCTGACGGGCACCAACAAGGTGAAACTGATTTTCAAGGAGAAGGAGGGTGCGGCGTCTGGTGGTGCTTCCGGTGGAGCGGCTGACGGGGAGCGTGGGATGCCGGCTGTCTCTGCGGCGGCGCGGGGTGTGATCGCCGGGGCCGGACAGGAGAGCGGGCCTGAACCGCCGGCGCAGCCCCGCACCCAGCGGGGCGGACAGCCGGGGCAGACTGCTGGGCAGCCTCCCTCGAAGCCGGTCCCCACCGCCACCGGTCGGGCCCGTGACGGAGAACACCCCCCCGTTCCTGACGGCACGGACCCCGACCATCCCCGCACACTCACCATGCCCGGCTCGACAGCCCCGGGGGAAAGAGCCGGCGCCTCGGACCGTCCCGCAGAACCCACGAACGCGCGTGCGGCCCAGGTCCCGGCGGAATCGGGCGACCGGCCGGAACCGGGCATGCCGCACCCATGGGCAGACCCGGACACCCCGACCCGCCCCCACCCCGCCACAGCGGCATCACCGGACACCTTCTTCCCTCTCCTCCAAGACCCAGGCCGCGCACTGGGATCCGAATCGGCTCACCCGGGCGCCACCTCGAATCCTCCCGCCGCCCCCACACACCTGGAGAACCAACCCGATCAGCCGACCCCGCCGACCCCGCCGGCCCCGCCGGGCCTGCCGCACGAGCTGGCACAGTTGTTCGAGCTGCACGGAACCGCGCAGTGGCCCGACTTCGATCAACCGGCCCCGCCGGGCCTGCCGGACGAGCTGGCCCTGCCGGGCCTGCCGGACGAGCTGGCACAGTTGTTCGGGCTGCACGGAACCGCGCGGTGGCCCGGCTTCGATCAGCCGGCGGGTCCGGTGCCGGCAGCGGGTTTACCGGTTCCGGGGGTGGCGGGGTCATGGGCCGGCCCGGGCCAGGAAGTGGACCCGTTCTCTGTCGCAGACAGCGGCTGGCCGGCGAGCGGCATGGGCGATGCACCGGCGGGACCGGGTGTGGAGGGGCCGGGGGGTGCCGTGCCCGCCGGAATGTTCGATCCCCTCGCGCTGGGTGACCCCTCCCTGCCCGGCGAGCCCCTCACAGCGGCAGCCGCGGCCGACCCGCTGGCCTGGCTGGACGGGCTGGACAGGCCGGACTGGCCGGACGGGCCGGACTGGCTGGACTGGCGGGGATACAGCGGTGAGTCGTTCCTGCCAGGGACGGCGGGAACCGGCGGGGCGGCCCCACATGCCGACCGTGTCGGGCCGGACCGGCCGGAGGACACCGGACCGGCTGCATCCACCGGAACCGGCGTCGTGCCGATGACGGATGAGCCGGTCCAAGATCTGCCCGACGGACAATGGTGGAACCCGGCCGAGCAGGAACGGCAGCAGCGGTCGATATGGGCGATGGCGAGAGTCGACTCGTCGGTACAGCAAGCGGCGCACGATCACGGATGGACGGTGTGGCAGGTACCAGCGGACGGTGACTGCTTCTTCCACGCCCTGATCGCGGCCGGGCAGGCAGCAGGCCACACCCACCTGCCCGAAAGCGTGACGGTGATCCGCGCCCAGCTCGCCGCTGAGGTGGACCGGGTCCACGACACCCTGCTCCGGACGGGGGCCCTTCCACCACAGCAGCAGGACGACCAGGAACCCTGGTGGCTGACCGTCCAGCCGACCATCATCAACATCCAGGCCCGGCAAGCGGCCCTGGCCTGGCTCCGCACCCACCCCGACCCCGGTCAGGACACCAACACCCGCCCGCCCCAGCCCATCGAGGAGCCCGACCAAAACCAGTACTTCCAGAACCTGGTCCACTCCTTCACCACCCTACGGGCGAACGGAGCGCTGCCGCAGGACTGGCAGAACATCGCCGAACAGTTCCGCACACCCCGCCACTGGAACAACGTCTCCGGCGACATCGCCCCGGTGATCGCCGCCCACCTCTACGGAATCCACCTGCACACCCTCCACATCGACCCCCACGGCACCACCTGGCCCCTCACCTTCGGCCCCACCCACGGCCAACCACTCCACCTGATACGCCACGCCCACCACTGGATGCCCGCCCGACACCACACCCCCACCAGCCCACAACCAGCCCCCACACAACCCCACCCCACCACCGGCCCCCCACTCCCACACCAAAACCCGAAACCGAACCAGCGCCAGCGCCGGGGCCAGCAGGCCAAGAAAACCCAACAAGGCCGCACGGAGCGGCGCAATTTCCGAACCCAGTGGACGGATGAACTGATCCTGGCCGCCATCGACGCGTGGCGCGACACTGAATGCCCCGACGAAGAAAACTGCACCAAAATCCCCCCACATGCCGCTAAGGTGAGCGTCCGCATCCCGAACACCGACAGGTACGAAGAATTCCCCATTGGTGAGAAAATACACACCCTGATAATTGCGGGTGCGAAAAGCGCGTCTCCCTACCTGATCGAGGGACTGGAAAATCGCCACCTCCACATGGAGGAAGTAGACGGCTTCCACAGGATGGTCCGCCAGGCAGGCCAAAGGCATCGGCATGCGTGGCCGATCGAACAGTTTGTGGCCGGTCTCGTGCACTGGCGAAGCATTGCAGACCGCAACGGCGAAGGCCGCAGCAACGCACTCCCCAAACAAAGCGACGAGGTGGTCCTTGCCGTTCCTGGCAGCGACACCCCTTCCACCGTCCCCATCGGCAAAATTCTGTACCATATACTGCGCGGCAAAAGGAAGCTGACGGAGGCCGATGTCGCCCTGCTGCGACAGCACGGAATTCACCTGTCGGAACCCGACAATGACGGCCGTCGCAGAGTCCTGCAAAACCCTGCACCGACCGCCTCCGGCAGCGGGACCGGGCCCGACCAGGAACCCCAGCCACGTCACACACGCCAGGACGGCACCGACGCAGGCCCGCCTCCGCAGCCCCACAGCCTCCCCCGACGCCGCCGCCGCACCCCCACCTCGCCCCCACCGGTCCGAAAGCGGCCCCGCCCCACCCCCGCAGGCACCCCTCGCCACTCCGTCCCGCAAGGCGCCCCCACCCCACAGCCCGCGCAGCAGCCAGCCGCCGAGACCAGCCGCCCCGGCATCACCACACCGGAACAAGAACAGCAACAGGACCCGGCACGCGGCGCGGCGACCTGGCCCGGGGAGCACGCCGACGAGGCAGCCGGGCAGGACCCCGAAGGCCTCGGCGACAAGCCGGCCGCGCACCCTGCCACAGGCCCGACACACGAGAGCGAGGAGAGCACAACAAGGACGGCCGGCCCACCGCCCGCCGGCGGCCCGCCCCCGCACACGGCCACCCGCGCAGCCCCTGCCGCAGGCATGCCCGCAGACGCCGGCACCGCAGGGCATCAAGCCATGTCGGTGGAGGACTACATCCTGGACCAGATGAGAGGCCGGCCCCGAACCGCCGAGTAATTGTCAAAACGTGTGGATCAGTTGAGGTGGTTCATGCACGGCAGCTGTAGACAGCTCTGTCGGTGTTCGTCACGGCTGGTCAGCGGTGTGACGGGGGTGGCCGCGGGCGCGAGGTCGGCCGCCTTGATCATGACGTTGACTGACACGACATCAGAACGAGACGGCCGCATCGGTCACGGTGGACCATGAAGGCCACGACCTCGCGTTGGAGGGTTTGCCGGCCTCGGTGGCCGGCTGTTTCGCCCGGTCCGAAACCCGGGAGACGTTCGCGCGGATGGCTCGGGCCATGCTGATGGAGCTCGAGGACGTCAACTGCTGGAACCTGGCCGAAGCGATCTCGCCGACACCACACCATGATCAGCCCCGCAGCTATCTACAGCTGCCGTGTCGATGAGCGTGACGTGCTCGACCTCCCCCCAGGAACCCGGGAAGCCGCCCTCAACGAGTTGGCCTTCCACACGTCGGCCCAGCTCCCTGCCGACGCGCCTTTGGGTGCACACGAGGCGCCGGTGCGAACGGCGGCAAACTGCAAGCAGGCACTCGCCCGTCTCCTGCCGCTCCTCGAGACACCCTCGTAGGCCAGAGCAGTGAGCCGGTGGCCGGGACCGGTCGGATGGTTGCTACAGGTCGAAGTCGAGCTGTTCGACGTCGGTGAACTCCACCATCAGGCCCTGGGCGCGGCGGCCGCCGTCGCGGAAGTACGTCTCCCCGAGGCCTTCGGCGGTGATCGCGCGCAGCTCGTTCTCGCCTGCGCCGGCAGCCTGGGCGTCTGGGAGGCGGGCGGCCCAGGCGGGTGGCAGGGCGAGGGTGAGATGGCGGATCCGGGCGTCGTCGGTGGTGCCGGGGGCGGCGGTGAACCCGAACCGGGCCCGGGTGTCGATGATGATGCCCGTGGTGGTGGCGGCCTGTCGGCGGGCCTGTTCGCGGACGCGGGGCTGCCAGCGGGCGCGGACGGCGTCCGCCAGGCGCCCGGCGAGCTCCGGGCGGGGCCGGCGGATCTGGTCTTTGACGTAACGCTCGACCCTGTTGCCCATTCGGGTTGTGGGCTGACAGCGGCTTGATTGTGCTGGCACGGTTGGTGCTGCGGCCGGTTCCTTCCTGATCCCCGGTCGCGGGGTGGGAGTGGTCGTGTCGTTGGAGCCGCGGTCGTGGCCGGAGCCGGATCCCGTGGTGACGCGGGCGGTCCGGGCGAAGAACTACGGACGCGCGGTGCCGTTGCCGGTGGCGGTGCGCGACCGGCTCGGGGAACTGTTCCCGGACGAGGAGTTCGCGGCTGCATTCGGCAAGACGGGGCCGGCGGGTTGGTCTCCGGGGCGCCTGGCGTTGGTGACGGTGTTCCAGATGGCGGAGAACTTGACGGACCGCCAGGCCGCTGAGGCGGTGCGTGACCGGCTCTCGTGGGCCTACGCGTTGGGGCTGGGGCTGGAAGACACCGGCTTCGACTTCACCGTGCTGTCCCAGTTCCGCACTCGGGTAGTTGAGCACGGTCTGGAGGAGAAGGTCCTGGACCTGCTGCTGACCCGTCTGAAAGCGCAGGGTCTGGTCGGGGCCGGGGGCAAGCAGCGCACCGACTCCACCCGTATCGTCTCCGCGGTGCGGGACCTGAACCGCCTGGAGCTGGCGGGTGAGTCGGTACGCGCGGCAGTGGAGGCGTTGACGGTGGCGGCCCCGCACTGGGTCGCCGGCGTGCTGGACGTGCCCGGCTGGTCGCGTCGCTACGACACCCGCATCGACACCTGGCGCATGCCCTCCTCCGCCACCAAGCGCGACCAGCTCGCGCTGACCTACGCCCGCGACGGCCTCGCCCTGCTCAGCTCCGTCTACGATCCGCGCTCCGAACCCTGGCTGCGCGAGCTGCCCGCGGTGCAGACCCTGCGCACCGTGCTGCTGCAGAACTACACCCGCACCACCGCGCAGAACGGACGCGAGGCGGTCGCCCGCCGCACCAGGACCGAGGAGGGCGGCGACGGGCTGCCGCCCGGCCATCTGCGCATCGCTTCCCCCTACGACCTCGACGCCCGCTGGTCCGCCAAGCGCGACACCTTCTGGAACGGGTTCAAGCTGCATGTGAGTGAGAGCTGCACGGATGCGCCCGAGAAGGAGCGCACCGCCCCGAACCTGATCACGAACGTGGCCACCACCGCCTCCACCGTCCCCGACACCAAGGCCCTGGACGGCATCCACCAGCAGCTTCAGCGCCGCGGCCTGCCTCCGGGCGAGCACTACCTCGACTCCGGCTACCCCAGCGCCGAACTGATCGTGAAGTCCCGCAAGACCTACGGCATCACGCTGATCACCCCGGTTCTGCTCGACCAGTCCCGCCAGACCCGCGCCGCCCAGGGCTTCCAGGCCGACGCGTTCACCATCGACTGGAAGTACCAGCAGGTCACATGCCCCCAGGGACAGACCAGCTCCTCCTGGAGCCCGTGCACCCAGCACGGCCACCCGATGATCGTGGTCACCTTCACCAAGCCGACCTGCGGCCCCTGCCCGGTCCGCGAGTTATGCACCACCAGCCGCCGGGGCTTCCGGCAGCTCACCTTGAACCCTCGCCCGCTGACCGAGGCCCTGCGCACCGCACGCGCCGAACAGGCCGACCGGGACTGGCAGGACGCATACGCCCTACGCGCCGGTGTCGAGGGCACCATGCGACAAGCGATCGCCGTCACCGACAGCCGCCGGGCCCGCTACCGCGGCCTGGCCAAGACCCACCTCGAGCACGTCCACAGCGCCGTCGCCCTCAACCTTATCCGCCTGAACGCCTGGTGGAACGGCAGGCCACTCGACCGCCGCCACACCAGCCACCTCGCCCGACTCGAACTCAGCCTCGCCGCGTAACCGAATGGGCAACAGGGTCATGAGTGGTGGGGCCGACCATGGCAACCCGACCAGGCACATCAATTTCCGGTAACGAGCCCCCACCCGTGCCCGCTTGACCCGACCACAGGCCCCACCACCGCAGGTCACACCAGTGGTCGCCTTCATGGTCACCCCTGCAAAAAATCTTCCACTGCGGGCGGTGACCACAGACCCCACCACAGGCCCCACCGGTGTATGCGCACGCCGACCACAGACCCGACCACGGCCCCCACCGGTACCTGCCCAGGCCCCACCGAAACCCCCACCAGTCCAGGTCAGGCGGCGCTCTTCGGCGTCCCCAAGAGAACTCGACTTTCGACGTTCTGACAGGCTCGGGGAGTCACGCGGCGGCGTCGGTGCTGGCCGCGGCCCATGCCTGCTGGACGGTGCGGATTTCCTGCTCGGTGGGCTGACCTGGGCGGGTGGGCATAAATCGGGCGGCGATGATCACCCGTCGGAGCTTGGCGACCATGTCGGACAGTGACGGGTCGGTCTTGGTGGTGTACCAGGGGGCGCGCTCGCGGTGCTCGGCCACGTCGCCGGGCTGGTGGCCGTGCAGTGCGTACCAGACGACCGTGATCGTGTAGCAGTACAGGGCGAAGGGCACGGTGCGTTCCACCGCGGCCCGGGTGCGGTTGTGGGCCTGGCCGGCTCCGAGCAGGCCGCGGGCCTCGGCGAAGGTGACCTCGATCGACCAGCGCCGCGCGTAACGGGTGATCAGCTCGGCCGGGCTGCTGGTCAGGTCGGTGGTGACCAGGGCCAGGTCGTAGCCGGTGTCGGTGGTGTCGTCGCGGAGCAGGATCACGCGCACGGTGCGGGTGTGGAAGGAGCCGTACCACAGGCAGGTGACCTCGGCCAGATGCACCTGCTCGGTACGTTGGTAGCGCGTGACCTGTACGGGAGCGAAGTCGGCGGTGGCCGCGAGCTGGGCGGGCGTGCCCAGTCGCGCGCCCTTGAGCGCGGGGCGCCCGCGTTTGCCGGTCCTGGGCGGGGCCTGGGCGAACAGGACCGAGGGTGCGGGCAGTCGGGTGGTGAAGGTGCAGGTCGCGGGCAGATCGCGTAAGGCTTTGCCGTGGTAGGCGGCGTCCGCGACGACATGAACGCGCCGGCCGTGGTGGCAGGCGGCCAGCAGGCGGATCATGGACGCGGCGATGTCGACTTTGCTGCCTTCCTGCCCGGGTCGCCACAGCCGGGCCATGACAGGAAGGCACACCGGCCGGGCCAGGAAGGGCAGGTCGACGACCAGGCCGATGACGACGAAGCAGGTCCCGCGCCCGACACCCCGGGGTCCGGTGGCCGCGCCGTCGTGCTGCCAGGCCGCACCGAAGACCTTCTTCCCGCGCCGCTTGAACAGCGTGTCGTCCACCGCCACCGTCAACACCGCACCTGCGGGCAGGAGTTGGCGCACGACCAGGTGGGACAGGGAGATGCCCAGGATGTCCGGGTTCCACGGGGCGCGGGAGAAGAAGGTGTGGGCGCGGTCGTGGGACCATGCGCGCGTCAACCCGACACCGGTGAGCATCCCGGTCACCGTGCACCGCCCGGTCTGCGCGATCAGACCCGTGACCAGCGCCGTGAAGGTTCGAAACGTCGGCGCGGTGAAGTTGCCCCGTACCAACTCCAGTACGGCGAACAGCGAAGCGGGCACAGTCGGCATCGCAGGTATCCCTCCCCGGGCGCGGTCGCCACACCACCGATGCTGCCGCGGCCCCGCCCACCACGGGCCCGGACACCCGGTGCCTCACCCGTCAAGGTGATAGCCACCGGGCTCCCCCGCCCCGGGGTCCGGCCTACCGGCGCGACCAGGACAACCGACGCCGCGGCTGCTCGGGGAAGGCAATGGCACAGTGGAAGCCGTCGTCACCTACGGCGCGCCGCAACGTCCGCGCCACCGCCTCGGGATCGTCATAGGGGCCGTTGACGTAGAAGGGCTTGCCATCGCGGCCGAAGCGGATCGGGCAGGGACCGGCGGGCTCACCGAGGACAGCGGCGGCGGCCTCGAAGTCCGCCTCGGGATCGAACCCGAGGCCGCGAGCGTAGGCGGCGGCACCGAACACCAGGGCGCGGGCAAGCTCGGCAGGAACCGGCACATGCCCCTCGAAGGCGCCGAAGTAAACCGCCCGGTGCCCGCTCAGTTGCCTCTCGCCCATCGACTCCGGGGCAAGCGCGTTCTTCACCCCCAGACACCACACATCCAGCAGGAACCCGGCGACCTGCGCCTTCGCGGAGCGCGTACTGTCCGCGGCGACGAGCACGGCGACAAGGCCACGCACCTCCTCGGCGTCAGAAGCCCCAGGGTCCAAGGCCGCCCACTGCGGCGCGCCCTCAAGATCCACGCTGCGGCTCCAGCCGGCGTTCACCCAGCAACGCGGCTCGTCACGCACCGACGCCGAGACCTGCACGGCACCGTTGAGCACCCCGCCAACATCCCTGACGCCCACCCCCAACGTCCTGGCAATCGCCTTCACCGACCGACCCTGCTGGTCCAGTTGCCGTACCTGCTCTACAAGCCGCTCATCCACAGCCTCACCCTACGACCGCCGCCAAGACCGCAGGACCCAAACGCCAACAGCCACACTCGCCAGAGCGACCCGCGAAAACGTCGAAAGTCGAGAGAGAAGCGGGAGTTCCCCAATTGGGGAACTCCCGCTCAAGCATCCAATAAGCCGTACGGACGCCGTCGACCGAGCGGTGGGCCTCAGCGAGACGCCAGCCCCGGCCGATCCGCCGCTAGCAGCAGCTGTCGTGGCGGCCGGACAAGTTCTAATCTGCTGCTGGCTCCCCATCGAGAGAAGACGAACCGGATGGTCTTTGCTGGGGTACGGGCCCGAGCCTGTCCCACGGCGATGCCACTACTGAGGGGAGAACGGGAGCGGCGGTGCTGGAATGGGTGTCCCGAACAGCGGCGTAGTCGTTGACCCAGGCCAGACCACCTAGGTCCAGTCGTTCGCGAGCACGGGTGACCGCGACGTATGCCAGCCGGGCTTCTTCTACATCGATCTCGAGGACGTCGACGCCCTGCTGCGTCGTCTTAGCCACCTTGGGCTCGAAGTCATTGGCGATCTTGACGGTAGGCCATTCCCGGCCCTTGGACTTGTGGGCAGTCGAGACGGCGACTTCGGCGTCATCCTCGGCATGCAGGTTGCGCACCGCTGCGAGTACGACATCGACGCCGTACTCATCAATGATGTCGATCAGAGGAAGAAGATCTCCGCCGGACGGGTCATAGCTCGCGTAGTCGGTGAGTTCGTCCCAGGAGGTGAACAGAACGAGCTCAGGATGGCTGGTTCGACGGCCGGCCTTGAGCTCACCCGCAGCGAGCGCCAGCTTCTCCAGGGCGGCACCGCCGCCGACCATCGCGACACGCTTCTTCTGTTCGAGCAGAAGGAGCACCTCGGAGATCGCCCCGCCGTTGGAGCGGCACAGCACCACGTCCGGGTGATCAACAGGCCCGATCGTGGTGCGCAGGGCGGGCGTTCCTTTCAGCCGGAGCGGTGATTCGACGATCTCCAGCCAGCGGTTGGCTTCGTCGGCAAGTGCAGGGCCGAACCGGAAGGACTGGGACAGGCACAGCTGGAGTCCGTCGAAGTCGGACATGACGTCGCGTGCTCCTCGCCAGCCGTAGATGGCCTGCGCCGAGTCCCCCACCATGATCAGTTGAGCGTGGCCGCGCTGAGCCTTGAACACTTCCTCCAGCACCGCGTTGGTGTCCTGTGCTTCGTCCAGAAGCAGGAAGTCGGCTCTGATCGTGGGCTCGGTCAGCGCCCAGATCTTCAGGTAGTGGTCGGGCTCGAAACGCACGGCTCCGCCCGTGGGGTTCTGGAGGTCGTCCCAGGCGCGCCGGGCGTAGGGCAGGACCATGCGGGCCAGTTCGGGGCGGTATTCGTCGGGCAACCCGCGCAGTCTTGGCACATGCCAGCTCATGATCTCAGCGTCGGCTGAGTGGCAGAACCTGCGAACCGTCTGGAAGACGCTGTAGGAGAGCGACTTGTGGGTAATGAGCCGATCCCCCAGCCGGATGCTCATGGACGGGCTGATGCCGATCCGCTGGCCGATCTTCCAGCCAGGTTCGCGCGGGGCGTTCAGGCGCGCGGCGTACTTGCGCCCCACGGTGCGCATGGCCAGACCGTGAGGTCATGCAGGGCACGTTCGGCGGGAACTTGCGTGCCGCGTCATCGACCACGGCCCTGTTGTAGGCCAGATAGATGCCGCGTCGGCGGTCCGAGCGGGCGAGCATCGTCAGCGTAGTCGTCTTGCCCGTACCGGCGCCCGCTTGGAGTACGAGATGCACCCCGGACTGTTTGGCCTCCACGACCTGCTGCTGCTCGGCGGTTGGCGGCGGCCCGACCGCCGGCGCTGGAGGCCGCGCCGGCCGACGGCTGCGGCTGCGGGCGGCGGCTGGCTTTTCCGGTCGGGCCTGAGGAGCAGTGGTACCAGGTTGTGCAGGCATGGACAGGTGGTCCAGCCACTCGCGTGCCAGAACGACCGCGCGCTCGGTGACCTCGGAGGGAGCTCCATTCCGGCTCGCCAACCCCAGTTTGCGGTTCAGTCTGTCGTTGACCTCGCGGAATCCCAGGCCCGTTCTCGCGACCAGCTTGGCGAGCAGTTGCCGTAGTTCCGCCTGCGGAGAGAGCGGTGCCCGAGCAGCAGACGGAGTGCGCTCCACGGGCCCGAACAGAGCGATCTGATCATCGGGCGGGGGCGATCCGCGGCGGCGCGACGACGAACTGGCCATGTACCCCTCGCGATCTCACAAAAGCGACGACACGAAGAGTAGCGCTTCGTCACATAGGGCTTTCCTCCGCAGGAGCCTGCCACTTGTGATGGGTACGCTCACGGCGTGCCTGGACCGGGTCACACGTCCAGCACAGCCAGCCGGCCGGGACCGCCGCAACGCTGCCATTACTGCAGCCCTCAGCGGCGCACGCGGTGCGCTTCGGTCGCTGAGGAGTTCTGGCCGCGCGCTCCTCCACATCCCGTTTCCGCTCGGCATCGGCCATCGCCGGACGCTCACGCATGATGTGCTCATCGTGCCGCAGGGCGCTGAACGGAACCCACTGCGCGGGTACGGCATCAGCCGCATAACCCGACGCGTGGTACGTGCAGCGCTGTTTCATCCACCTGCTGATCTCTTCGGGGAACAGAGCATGCAGCCCGTAGACCCACATCGTGGTCCCGGCCCACAGCACGTCCTGCCCGGCCCGGCCCTGCATATAGGGGATCTCCACTTCCTCCCAGCGGCCCTCCCCCTGGGACACGAGCCCGGGGCAGCGCTCCCCCGTAGTGGCAGCGCGAGCAACGCACTGCAGGGCCTCAACCCGGCCGGCTCCCAGCCACAGCATGCTGTTGTAAGAGATCACGTGCCGGATGTCCTCAACATCCTGGACATGCTGCTCGGCGACGTCCTCCTCACAGCGGGGAGGCACCAGGTCCGGGATGAACTTGCCGGACGCGATGAGGTCTTCCGACCTTCGTCTGTACCGAGCGCGAACGTCGACGATCGAGGCCGGGACATCGTCGTCGTGCGCGAGCTGCGGGCAGAAGGCCGGGTGCGGAACCCAGCAGGTGGCTTCCCCCACGTCGCCGTGGAACGCGACCCCGCGGCTGACGTGCCACCTCATCTGCGGAGGGACCAGAGCCGACGGGATCGGCTTCGGCACCATCGGGATGCGCTGGTGGTTGTCCCGGTCGAAATACATCATCGGCAAACCGCAGTAGCGACACTTCGCCATCGCGTCCCGCCGAAGCGTGGTCGAGTGATTGGACCGGTGCAGCCACATAGTCCGACCGACGGCAAAACCACGCTCTTCGTCGGCTTTCGGAGTCCCATCCCAGTGGAAACGATTCGACACGAAGCTTCTTCTATCTCCGTGAAGCTCCCACAGCTCCCTATTCACCCCATCGAGGGCGTGGCCGCCGGATGTTGGCGGAACGTCGGGCAGTGCCGGCCATCCTCAGGACGCACCGGATACACCGTTCCAGGAGGCGGCCAGCGCGTTCCTACATCACGTAGACCCTCACGCGTGGTCGGGATCGAATCTCGGCTCTGTGCGCCAGCCTCTCCCCTCCACCCTCGGGGTAGGACGGAGCGGATGCCCTGGTCTTGACTCGGAGGCTCAACATGATGCGAGGGGGCGCCCGGATTGAACGACGAACTGATCCCAGCCGTGGCGAGTGCGGATGAATGTACTCACGGACGGGAGACGACCGGAGGGCATGGGCCGCCGTTGCGTCGGCCTTGTTCCGCTCCCGGCTGTGGCCTGCTTCTGAGAATCGGCGGTGCTACCGCTCCTTACCGACCGTGGGAAGCCCTCCGCGATACGGGCGGTAGCGGATCCGTTGGTTCGCGGCGCGATCGCTGCATAGCGATCCTCTGTCGTCATGAGGACCACGATGCCGGGCTCACAGCCAGGGGACGTGAAGTTTGGAGTTCCGGGAGTGTCAACGGCCACTCAGTTCTCCCCGGAGGCGGCCAGTAATTCTCCCCACTGGCGGCCAGTAGAACTTCCCCAACCGCGGCCAGATATCTCCCCGCTGTTGGTGGGTGGATCAGCGCAGAGGGATCACCCCCTGACCGCTGGTGGCCTGGTTGAGCCGGAAGGAATCACCCTGGGTGACCACGACGTGAGCGTGGTGCAGGAGCCGGTCGACGGTAGCGGTGGCCAGGGTCTTGGGCATGATCTCGTCGAAGCCGGACGGGTGGAGGTTGCTGGAAACGGCCAGCGCCCGTCGTTCATAGGCGGCATCGACCAGTCGGTAGAAGCCCTCCGCGGCGTCCGGTGAGACGGGCAGGAGCCCGATGTCGTCGACGATGATCAGGTCGGTGCGGATCAGCCGGGCCATGGCCCGGGCGAGCGAGTCGTCCGCGCGGTGACGTCGGACGAGGGCTCCGAGGTCTTCGATGGTGAACCAGGCGACGGTCATGCCGGCCTCGATGGCGGCCTGGCCGAGGGCCTCGGTGAAGTGCGACTTTCCGGTGCCGGAGGGCCCGCAGATGCAGAGGTTCTCCTTGCGGGTCACCCACTCGAGCATCTTCAGCGAGTCCTGGGTTGGCCGAGGAATCGAGGAAGCGGTCTCGTCCCAGTCGCCGAAGGTCTTGCCGGCCGGGAACCCGGCCCGCTTGCGGCGAGTACGAAGATTCGCGGCGTCCCGGCCGGCGGCCTCCTCGGAGAGAAGGACGCGGACAACCTCGGCGGGGTCCCAGCGTTGGGCCTTCGCGGTGGGGATCAGGTCGGTCAACGCCCGCCGGATGTGCGGGAGTTTCAGTCGCCGGGTGAGCTCGATGGCCTCGGCGAGGGGATCGCCGTGGGTGCCGGTGACGGTGCGGATCGGAGTGGCCATCAGAGCTCTTCCTTCTCATCGGCGATGCCGAAGTTGGACCAGGCGGAGGTGCCCGGCTGCAGACTGTGATCTTCGGAGGGCCGCGTGGGCTCGACTGTTTCCAGGCCGACTTGGTAGGTGAGGATCCGGATCAGGTCGTTCTCCGCGAACCGTCCGGCGATCGCCGCCGACCCCAGAGCCCGGTCGACATCGGCGGCGGAGTGGAGCTTGGCCAGCGCGACCGCCTCGGCCATCTTCGACTTGACCCGGCGGGCTCCTGCCGCCCCGGCCTCGATCAGCCAGGACGCAGCCCCGGGACCGAGCGCGAGGAAGGCCGCCTCCTCGGCGGAGTTCGCCCGCGGAGTCCGGTCGCCCTCCTTGTCCTCCCTCGGCGGGTAGTGCTCGTCCTTGATCTGTGGACTGCCGGGAGTCGAGCGGTCGTGGCGGGCGACCTCGGCCGGCCCGTCCTCGGCGACCGCGGTGACGATCAGCTCGTCGCCGTTGAAACGGGCCCAGACCCGGGTGTCGACGAGCTGGTGCGGCGCACCCCTTCAACGGAGATTGTGGCGTCCCAGTTCACCCGCCGGGTGGTGCCGAACGCGACCGCGAACGGCTCCTTCGGCAGCGGATGCAATCGCCCGCGTTCCTCCGCGAGGGCCTCGGCTGGCTTGCGCCGGGTCGCCCGGTGGACTCGCGTGTTGACCTCCTCGCAGAAGTCGCGGCAGGCCGCCTCCAGATGTCCGAAGGTCGGGTACTGCTCGAGCAGATTGGCGTCGGTGGGCACCAGATCGGCCTTCGCGATGCGGACGGTCGCCTCGGATCCGCCCTTGGTTTCCGGGTCGGCCGGCAGACACGTACGGATGGTCAGCCCGTAATGTCGGGCGCCTTCGACGATCTCCGGGTTGCGGACCGCGATGTTCGCGACGTGCATCGTGGTGACCGTCTTCTCGTTGTCGGTCAGCGCATAGGCCGGCACCCCTCCTATTCGCCGCAAAGTGGTGTCCAGGCAGGCCACGATCGTCGGCAGGGTCTTGTCGAACACCGGAATGACGACGCGGAACCGGGACCAGGCCAGCCAGGCGCACCACAACGAAGTGCGACGTCCACCGATCCGCGGCCCCTCGCCCCAGTCCCACTGCAGCCACAATCCGGGCTCGGTGATCCACGGCCGATAGACCCGCCGCGATCCGGCCCGCAGGCTCGCTTTGACCTCCGCGACCACCCGCCGGGTGGTCCTTTCCCCGCCTGTGAAGCCCATCGCCGTGATCCGCCGGTGCACGACATCGGCACGGATCCGGCCGTGGGAGTTCACCACCAACTCTTCGATCTTCGCGAGGTATTCGTCGATCGGGCGGGCCCGGTGCTGCCGCTCGGTCGGGCTCTTGCCCTCGGCCCGAGCTTGCACATACCGGGCCACCGTGTGATGGCCGCAGCCGGCCAGCTCGGCCGCCGCTCGGTAACTCCCCGTGAGGTCGTATGCCTCCAGGATCTCCATGATCTCCCTGCTGTTCTTCACACCGGCCAGCTTCGCTGACCGGTATCGGTCCAGTTCCGGGGAGATATCTAGCCGTCCGTGGGGCAATCCTTGGCCATGGGTGGGGCGCTAAGTGGCCGCCTACGGGGAGTATCTACTGACCGCCGTCACGGGAGCCTAGTGTTGTTGTTCTGCCGGCCGACGCCGCCCCAGACTGTGCTGGCTACGTTGGGGTCATGGTCAGCGGGCGATGCTCCGCACCCAATGTTCGAGATAGGCGTCATCGTCAACGCGCGTCTCATATCGGAACTGGTGGCGGGTCAGTAGTCGCTTGCTAGCTTCGTTCCTCCGATGGACCTTGGCCCACACCAGGACACCGCGGTCGGCCTCTTTCTCGACATCGAGCGCTGTGTACAGCGCGTCGAGGAGAGTTTCGTCGGCTACACCACTACGCGTGCGCCGATGACGAGCAGCGATGGCGAGGTAGCCGATCAGGCGGTTGCCGTATCCCTCAGCTGGCGAATACTGAGGGAAGACCGAGTCCCACCGGTTGAGGGTGTAGGCCGCCGCGATGCCATCCTCGTCTTCCGCAACGCGCAAATGAGGATCGGTTCCCTCAAGCTGGCGGAGCTTGTGCCAGACATCCTTCTGGAAGAACCTCTGAACGCTTTTTTCCCAGGTACGTCGTGGCGGCGGGAGGGGCAGGGTGCAGACGAAGCCTGCAATCGCCTCTCGGTCCCGCTCTTCTTCGGCTTCTCTCCAGGGACGCAGGGTCACAGGCGTGGCGGCAACTTCGTCGATGGCAGGTCCTCATCGCGCATTACTTCGCTCACCTGCGCTGCCTGCCTACGAGTCATCGGCCGGAAGACTCTGTCCGTCATAGACGGCTTGGGCTTAGCCGTGACGCTTCGAGGGTTCAGCTTCGATGCCCTCGTAGGCAGCTTCGTCACCTTGACGCGCTTCTCGGTCTCCCGCTTCCGCGTCGGCGTGTCAGCCTCAACCAACAGTTGGAGCCCAGCCGCCTTCGCGGGCAGCGGGCGTCGGCCGGCCTTCGGTACGTTGCGATCAGTCCGGGCCAGGTTCTCCGCAGGCTTGGTGCCGCTCGTCGCGTCCTTCTGCACACGTTTCTGTGTCTTTGCGGCACGCTTGACCGCTCCAGAAAGGCCCATGCCCCTCCGCTGCGCTCCTGAGCTCTGTTTGCGTGCCACCCGGCCAGCCTAGGCGATCGATGCAAGGGACGGCAGGGCCGCGCACAGTTCGGCATACTCTCACGCTTCGCTATATTCGAACTTGTGATCCATTTTTGGAGGAATGCTGAAGCTGCTCCGGCGCCGGACAGGCCGGCCTGGGTCCGCCTTTACTCGCCGTACGAGGTGATCCGCGTGAACCCGTTCGTGGACGGCGACTCGTACACGGGCATCGCGCGCGCCAGCTACGAAGCCTGCGGGAGGCTCGCCTACCGTCTGCTGCTGTGGCCGCGCCCCGACCGGTCACCTTCCGGCTGGTACTGGTACGACCCCGCCCGCATGCGCCGCCGCATTTACCCCACCGCAGGGATCCGACCGTGACGGACCTCGAAGATCCGGTGGAAGCGCGGCCGTGGCGGGAGGCCGACGGCCCACAGCCCACCGTGTCGACGTGGCCGCTCACCGATCCGCCCGCCCTGTGGGTACGCCAGAACGGCAGTTGGAAATGGGCACCGGTGACCGCCCGTCAGGACTGGCCCGACGGCCGGGTCGCCTACCAGGTACTAATCGACACCGACGGCACGACGTCGAAATCGCACCGCACCTACTGGTGGCCCCACGACGGACTACGCGTCGCCCACCGCAGCGCCGCCGACCCCACCACAGAAGCCGGCCGCGGCGGAGACCTGCCCCGCCCGCCACGACGCGTGAAGTTCGCCTGACCGCCGGCAGGACAACGAACAGCCCCGACCGGGATCCGGTCGGGGCTGTTCGTACGAGCTGTGGCCGTGAAGGGCGGTCGCCTACGCGGCGAAAAGCTCCATGAGGCTTCAGCCGAACGATCTTCCTCATGGGCAATAGGTGAGGCCCGGGGACACTGTCCCCTCCACGTCCACGCCCTCTACAACAGAGCCGCCTGCCCCTGCATTCCCCGACGTTGGCGGAGCTCACGACTCGCTTGGCGAGGCTCCGCCCGGGCCGGGCGCATCGGAACGCAGAACCTGCAAGGTCTTCTCACAGGCCTGGGCGATGTGCTCCCGGAAAGGCGCGACCCTCGGGTTCGTCACCGCCTCCCGCCGCAAAGCGGCGAGTGCCTCGATCCACTCGATGGCGTCCTCGGGCAGCGTGTAGGGCTGCCCGCTCAGACGCTGCGCCGGCCGCGGCGCCTGCGGCATCCGGCCCGCGTCCGGGAGCACCCGGGTGCGCACCACCGTCTCGGTGCGCTGCACGATCTCGCGCACCGGGTCAGTGCTGCGGCCTCCCTCGCTCACCGGGCGGCCGGCGCGCTCTTCCGCGCTGCGCACCTCCCAGGCCCGCCGCCGGTGCACCGGACTACAGAAGCGCGGCGGCCGGCCCCGCCCGCTGTACGCAACGGGCTCGCCGCACCAGGCGCAACTGCGCTCCACCAGCTGCTCGCGCACCGTCGATTCCTTTGCGGGAGGGCGCTGCACAGCTGCGACCGCGTCTGGCTGCGCCTCACCGTCGACGCTTCTTTTCGTCACAAACGAAACTCTAAGGCCTTTGCTTCTGGGCTTTTCGACGGGGCCCCTTCACCGAGCCCGGAACGTCCCCCTCGGTCGGAGCAGACGCCGGAGGGCTTCCGTTGGGTGCCGGCGTCTGCTGGGCCGGATGGCAGGTCGAGATCTCTTCGCGTAGCCGGGGGTTGCGGGCCTTGCTGGCCGGTCGTGTACCTCTGATCGGGCCCGGGGCGCGAGGCAGGTAACCGACGCGACAGCGACCCGGTAGCGAGGCAGACATTCAAGAGCTCTAGCCTCGCCGTTTCACTTGGGTACGGCTGGTGGGGCGGAAATGCGAAAGTGCCTTCCTGACCTGGGACGATGAACCTTGCTGAGGGGTTCTGTCGGTCCAGGCGGAGGGCACTTTCTACGTGCAGGCTATCGGGTTGCGTCCCAAGATCCAGGTCAGTGCAGATGGTTCGGGGGTGGTCGGTCATGCCGGGGCACGGTTACTGGCCGATCTCGCTGATGCCACCGGGCTGACCGCCGCGTACTCCACCGCGCTCAGGCCGCTTCGGCCGCGCGGGACCGGGCATGATCCTGGCCGGATCGCCACCGACCTGGCGGTGATGCTCGCCGACGGCGGTGAGGCCATCGCGGACCTGGCCGTACTGCGGGACCAGGCAGGGGTGTTCGGTTCGGTCGCCTCGGCACCGACGGCCTGGCGACTGCTCGCCGACACCGACGAGAGGACACTGGCTTCTCTGCGCGCGGCGCGTGCCCAAGCTCGGGAAGTCGCCTGGATGCAGGCCGCCGAGCAAGGCGAGGGCATACCCGCAGTCCGGGCCGCGGGACGCATTCTGCCCGGGCTGGTCCTGGACCTCGACGCCACGCTGATCACCTGCCACTCCGAGAAGGAGCAGGCCGCACCTACCTATAAAGGCGGCTTCGGCTTCCACCCGCTGCTGTGCTTCCTGGCCAACACCGGCGAGGCACTGTCGGGCCGACTGCGTCCCGGAAACGCCGGTGCCAACACCGCGAGCGACCACATCACGGTGTTCGACCAGGCACTCGCGCAGATCCCCGACGCGCAACTTCACGGCACCGACATCCTCGTCCGCACCGACAGTGCCGGATCCGCGAAAGCATTCCTCGCCCACGTCCGCGACGTGCGGAAACGAGGAATCCGTACCTTCTTCTCGGTCGGATACGCCATCACCGAGCCGGTCCGCCGAGCCATTCGGGCCATGCCCGACCGCCTCTGGCATCCCGCCCTGGACCAGGACGGGACTCTGCGTGATGGCGCCGAGGTCGCCGAGCTGACCGGCATGGTCGATCTGGACGGCTACCCGGCCGGCACCCGCATCATCGTGCGCCGAGAGCGGCCGCACCCCGGAGCCCAGCTGTCCCTGTTCGACCAGGACGAGGGCCTACGGCATCAGGTGTTCCTCACCGACACCCCGTACTCCGGTGGCGGTTCCGCCCAGTTCCTCGAGGTCCGCCACCGCGGACATGCCACTGTCGAGGACCACATCCGGTGCGGCAAAACCACCGGCTTCGGCCGCTTCCCCTCCCGCGACTTCGCCGTCAACGCCGTCTGGCTCGAACTCAGCCTCGCCGCGATCGACCTGCTCGCCTGGACCCGTGTCCTCCTCCTGGACGGGGAGCTGGCCACCGCCGAGCCGAAGAAACTCCGCTACCGGCTACTGCACGTCACGGCCCGCCTCACCCGCGGCGGCCGACGCCTCCACCTGCGAATATCGGCGACCTGGCCCTGGAGACACGAACTGGCCACGGCCTTCCACCGCCTCGCCGCACTGCCCCGACCCGCCAGCTGACCAGCAAACCCCCGTCCGCCCACGACCCGAAAGAACCCGGAGAACCCGACCACCGCGCCGGGACTCCGACCTGCCCAAGCACCGAAATCACATCGGCCACCCAACAGTTGGCGATCAGCGACGCCGCCTCAGCCCAACCGAAACGGCGAGGCTAGGCCCTCGAATGCGCCTGGCCCGGCTGGCAGTTTCGAGGACTTGCGCTGCTTGCTGCGCTGTCCGTCAGAGTGCCGCCAAAGATCTGGACGGCCCCTGTTGCTGTCCTGCCCCACCCCTGCGAACCAACGGGTGAAGGCACCCCGCTCTGCCCTCTCACCCTTTCTGGAGTCTCACGATGGAACGACCCACCCTCCACGACGCTTTCAGCACCTTGACGGGCGGCACTCTGGCCGCGATCGGCGCGCTCTCGTCATGGATCGCAGTCTTCGTTCTGCTCCCCCGCCTGCTGATGGCACTGGCCCACTTCATGACGCAGGGCTGTGCCGCCTGGACCGCTTCACGCCGTGACTCCATGTGGATCAGACACGAGGACCGGCTCCTGGCGCTCGTCGACCCGCTGGTCGGCCTGCAGCACCTTGAGCGGGTACGGCACAACAGTGTCCAGGGCACGGTGCAGGGCCAGGCCGCGGCCGCCGACTCCGGGAACGAGGGCCCTCCGCAGGAATCGCCCCCGTGACGGCGAAGGTGAGAGCAGCACGCGTGGAAGGGATATCGCGTGACCTGGACGCTGCCCGAACCCATGCTGAGCACTCCCACCCCCCGGCCTGACCTGCCGCCGGGGATGGCGGGTGAGCCTAAGTGGGATGGCTACCGAGCGCTGCTCTCCGTCGACGAAGGAAAGGTGGAGCTCCGTTCACGGCGAGGCACAGACCTGCGCGCAGCGTTTCCGGAAATCGTGTCAGGTACCGCGCAGCTGCGCGACGGCACCGCCCTTGATGGCGAACTGGTCGTGTGGGAGAAGGGCCGGCTGGCCTTCGAACGCCTCCAGCACCGCCTGCAACGACGGGGGACCACAGCTGAATGGGCAGCAGGCGAGCGGTCGGCGCACTTCGTCGCCTTCGACCTCCTGCGCCTGAACGGCAACGACATCACCAGCTGGCCCTACCGGCGCCGCAGGACCGCCCTCGAATCCGTCTTCTCCGCCCGCCGGCTCACCGCCCCCTGGACGCTCTGTCCATCGACCACCGACCAGGACGTCGTGAACGAATGGCTCACCTGGGGAGCCGTCGGCATGGAAGGCGTGATCTACAAAAGACTCACCGAGCCGTATCGACCCGGAGCCAGAGCCTGGTTGAAATACAAGCCGCGCGAGACGACGGAAGCCATCGTCGGCGCGATCACCGGCCCCCTCGCGACGCCCCGCACCTTGCTACTCGCCCGGCACGACACCAGCGGCAATCGGCAGTACGTCGGCCGCACCACCACCCTGACCGCAGCCGCGAGCGGCAGCATCGCTCCCCTGCTCACTGTGTCATCCGATGAACATCCCCGGACGGGCTGGACGTTCTCAGCTGGGTGGGGCAGCCGCGACACCCTGGACGTCACCCTCGTACAGCCGGACGTGGTCGGGGAGGTCGGTGTCGACGTCGCCCGCGACAGCGCCGGCCGCTGGCGCCACCCCGTCCGCTGGCACCGCCCCCGCACCGACCTCTCCCCCTCCGACGTCCCCCACATCGAGCCCCGATGAGGAGGGGGACTTCGCCGATCGGAGCACGTTCGCACAGCTTGGGCACTCCCATTGGGCCATGGTGGGCGGCAGCCACGATGCGCCCGGTCCGGGACGGTAGGCCAGCAGTTCCATGTCCGCGGTCGGCTCGCCGCAACACGTCCGGCTGCCTGGCAGACCATGAGGGTCCCCGTCGTCAGCGGGTGCCGCGTGTACCGCCTTGATGCCGACGGCAGGCACGTCCGGCCCGAAGCCCTGGAAAAGAGTCTTGCTCAGTTCGCGCGTCACGACGATCTCCATGGCGCCACCCTCGGGGATCAGCCCGACCGCCGCACCCCGAGGACGTGGCAGCGGGACCGGCATTCATGCCACGCGCGGAGCCGAGAGGGGTGGGGTGCTTACGGCGTAAGCACCCCACCCCCGGACTCCTCGAACACCCTGTGGGTGCTTACGGCGTAAGCACCTCTCTAGCTACGCCATGAGGAGTTCGATCAGTTGCTCCACCTGCTCGGGGCTGAGACGGACGCGAAGCTCGTTGGCAATCGACTGGAGCTCGTCGACCGGGTCTGGCTGGGGGTTCTCGACGGTCGCGCCGCTCGGTTCGCCGCTGCCCGCCGCCAGGGCCGGTGCCGTCTTCGCTGTCCTCTTCGGTTGCAGACGCTTCTTGGCAGCCCGTTCTTTCAGTACCTCATCAGCGGCGTTCTGTTGTTGCTGCTCGGGCAGTTGGCCGACAGTGCGGGCAATGTCGAGAGGCAAGGACTTCTCGGAGACGGCCTGCTTGAGCTCGGGGGTGAGGTTGAGCAAAGCAAGCCGCTGGGTGACCCATCCACTGGACTTGCCCAGCGACCTGGCGACCGCTCGCTGCGAGCCATGCACTTCGACAAGCCTCTGAAGGGCTCGCGCTTCATCGAGCGGTTCGAGATCTTCGTGTTGCACAGCCGCCGTGAGGGCCGTCTCCAGGATGGTGTCCGCATCGCAGGCAAGCGAGTCGTCCACGTAGACGGGAAGATCATCGAGTCCGGCAAGGTTGGCCCCGGCGAGACGCCGGTTGCCGTCGATGACGACGTACTCCGCCTTGGCGATGTCCTGCGCGTGATCAGGGTGAGCTGATAGGAACGCGTCGCGGCTGACGACGGTGAGGGGCTGGATGATTCCCCTGCTGGCGAGACTGTCTGCCATTTCTTCTATGGCCGCGAGAGTCACGCGGGGGTTGTACGGGTTGGGCGCGAGTCGGCCAACCGAGACGCGAGGGCTCTCGCGCGGCACCTCAAGGGGTTCTGCGGGGGGAGGACCGGACTGTCCGGCGAACGCAGCAAAGCTGGCGGCTCGACTGCTCATGGGCTGGGTTACGGCGTCAAAGGTGGCGGATCCGCCGAGGGCGTCGGCTTTGCTCATGTCAGTCTCCGAGCGATCTCTCGCATGTGATGGGCCTGGTCGGATTCGGGAGAGTAGGCCAGCAGAGCTCGCTGCAGCCGCACGGCTTCGCGCTGTTCCTTCAGGTCACCGATGACGGCAAGGACAGGAGGCGAGCCGAGGCTCTTCCATTTGTCCAGTGAGGACGTCGCGATGAAGCCGCGCCGCGAGTCGTACTTGTTGACCACGAGTCCGAGTTGCTCGACCTCGATGTCGTAGTCACCAGTCAGAGACCCGACTTGGTTGATGAGCATGCCGTAGGCCTGCGCGGAGGTGTCTTCTGCCTCGACCGGGATGACGAGGCCGGAGGCGCCGGTCCTTTCCCCGTCGCGGCGGCGGCCATAGTAGATGGCCGCGTCCATGGCCAGCCCTAGGCTGGGTGGCGAATCGATGACGATGACATCGAAGTGCTCTTCCAACGGGGAAAGTGCTCGCTCGAGAGCTGCGTGCCGCGGGCCACGGAACATGGTGAGCCCGGAGTCGAGCAAGAAGGCATCGAAGGCTGCGGGCAGGATTCGCAGCCGGTCACCGAAGCGCGGTTCGTCTATGGCGACGGTGAGATCAATGAGGGGGCTACGGACCTGCTCGCGGTTGAGCATGTGCGTGATGAGGCTCTCGCCGCCAGCAGGGATCGCTTTAAGGCCTAGCTGATGGGAGAGGTGTCCTTGGGGGTCGTAGTCGACCATCAGGACGCGCAGTCCGAGTCGGGCTGCCCAGCGCGCGAGGTCTTCTGAGCTACTGGCCTTGTCCGTCCATAGCGTGGGGTCTTCGGCCAGCGCCTGGGCAAGGCCGGCCGTGACGGCGGTCTTGCCTACGCCGCCCTTTTGGTTACAGACGATGATGCGACGCGGCGGAGCGGATTCGAGGGCTGCGGGATTCTGGTCAAGCCACAGGGCTACTGCCTGGGCAAGCCCTTGGATGTAGGAGACGTTGCGGGTTGCACAGTCCCGCTTGAAGTCGTCGTAGAGGCCTTCGGGTAGCCAGGTACCGAAGGACTCGGCTCCTGCCGTATCGACTACGGGGAGGGGTTCGGGATGCTCACGCCAGGCCTGGATGCCAGATGTGACAGCGTCCTGAACGTCGGTACTGAGCTGCGCTGCCCTGACTTTGAGGGCTTGCCGGAGGGAGGCGGGCAGCTTCGACACGAGCTTTTCCCGCTCACCTCCCGAAGTCGGAGATGCCATGCGCGGCAGCATACTGCCGCACGTGGCGCATACATGCCCGGCATGCCGTCCTTTTCACTCTGATTGGCGTTAGCTGCTGCCGCCGAGGGTGCTTACGGCGTAAGCACCCCCGTGACTCGTGGTTCGTGGCCGCAACGCAAAGAGGGCCTGTACTCAGCGAATTCGCTGAGTACAGGCCCTCTCGTGACAGCAGCTCGGGCCTCAAGTGGCCCACTTGCCAAACAGGTCGTGGTCCGGGTTGGGGATGTTCACCGCCTTCAGCGCAGCTGCGGGGTGGCGCATGGCGGTGATCGGTACGACGTCGGCTTCATAGTCGGGGGCCCATGCCATACGCCAGGTGTCGTCCCACTCGCAGTTGCATGGATGGTCGGGGTGGGGGTGATAGAGGAACGCGCCGTGGACGTGGACGGCGCGCGGGATGCGGGGGATGAGTACGGCGGGGTCGTCGCCGGGGTAGAGGTGGAGGCTGCGCCAGCCGTGGACTCGTGCCATGTAGGCGGCGGCGGCTTCGATGGTGTCGGCCCACGTCTGGTGTCCCAGGATGATGAAGCCGGCCGGGTAGAGGGCGTCGTCCCCAGAGGTGGAGTCCAGGCCGGTGACGAGCAGGCCGCGGTAGTCGATGAACCCGTGCCCGGCTGTGCCGTCGGCGCAGGGGGTCCAGAGGTGTTCGGCGGGCTCGGTCGTTCCGTCGTCCGCTTCGCGCGTCGCGATCTCGTACGTGGTCGTCATGGGTGGGGGAGTCCCGTCTGGGTGCGGGTGGGCAGGGCGTTGTGGAGGCGGCCAGCCAGGAGGCGTCCGGCGTGCTTCTTGCCAACGCGGCCCATGCGGACTGCGTCATGGGCGGGGCGGGCGTCTTCTTTCCAGGTGCGGCCTTGAGGGTCGATGAGGGTGACGGTGCCCCGGTCGTGTCCGTGGTCTTCAGGGCCGGCAGCGGTCTCGTAGCAGTTGGCTTCGGCGAACTCCTCGTGGGCTTCATCGACCGGCGGTGACGTCAGCTCTCGGAGCCGGTGCTGGGTGGGGTGACGCGGATGGGCATGAGCAGGGCCTTGAAGATGTGGGCCTGGTCGGGGGCGTGCAGGAGGCAGGGTTTGGTGGGGCTGGCGAAGTTGAGCTGCACGTGGGGTGCGTCGACCTGCTGGAGGGCCTGCAGGAAGTAGCCCGGGTTGAAGGCGGGGTCGAGGGTCGGGCCGGTGAGGTCGGCGGGGACCTGGTCGCTGCCGCGGCCCTTGTCGTCGGTCCCGGCGCGCACGGTGATCCGGTCGCCGGTGATGTCCAGAACGATCGGGTCGCTTTTGCCCAGCAGGGGCTGAACGTGCTTGATCGCGTCGGCCAGGGCCTCGGTGGAGACGGTGACGACGGACTCGAAGTCGTCCTCGGTGGGGAACTGGTAGTCGGGCAGCCGGCCGTCGAGGACGCGGCCGGTCGCCCACCTGCCGGGCACGCTGACCGCGAACTGGCCGTCGGTGAAGGTGATCTGGGCCTGGTCCGTGTCGGCAAGGACGCGGGCGGCATCACGCAGGATGTCGGCCGGCACCAACGAGAAGCCCTCGGTGTGGGGCTCCGGGTCGGTCTTGCGCTTGCCCTTACGTGCAGGGGCGGGTGTCCAGGGCACCTCGGCGACGTGGAAGCGGTACCGGTCGGTAGCGGACAGGGTCAGGGTGTCGGTGCCGAGGGCGAACTGGACGCCGGTCAGCATGGGGAGGGTGTCATCGGTGCTGGCGGCGGCAGCGACGTGGGTGGCGGCGTCGGCGAGCACGGTGCCGGTGACGGTGCCGCTCGGGGCGGGGACCGGGGGCAGCGCCGGATATTCGTCCAGCGGCAGGGTGGGCAGGTTGATGTGGGCGGTGCCGCAGGACAGCGTGAGCGTGCTGCCGTCCAGGACCAGCGTGGTCGCCCTGGACTTGGGGAAGCCCTTGACGAGGTCGGTGAAGACGCGGCCTCCGACCAGGACCACGCCGGGCTCCTCGATGTCGCAGTCCTCGCGGGCGCCGGCGGACCGGTAGTAGTCGAAGCCGGACAGGGTCAGGGTGTCGTCGCGGGCTTCGATCAGCAGCCCGGCCAGAACCGGGGCGGGCGGCGTTTGAGGGACAGCGCGCAGCGCCCATTGCGCCGCTTCGGCGAGACGGCCGGTGTCGATGGTGAGCTTCATCAGGGTGGGTTCCTTCGTCGCATGAGTACGGACAGCGGGGAGGCGGAAGGCGCGGACAGAACAGCGCCCCCGGCCGCCGGGGGGCGGCTGGGGGCGCTGTCGGGTGGTCCGGAACGGTTGCCTGAAGTCAGGGGAGTAGGACGACGAGCCGAGGCGTCTCCCCCGACCAAGATCGAACTTGCACAATTGTGCAAGCGGCCCGGAGCGGCCCTATTCAGGGGCCGGCGCGCCTGCCCGCCGCTTGGTGGGGGTTGGTCAGGATGCCTGCGCCATAGTGCGAGTCCTGCGGGACGCCTTCGTGGCCGCGGCGAGCCGGGCGCGGTTGCGGCGCTGACGAGTGGGCGTCATCGGGCGCGGCATGGGTCCGTTCATTTCGTTGTCCAGGCGCACGATGCGTGCCTGTGCGACGGTGAGCGGGGTGGTGCGGGCGGCAGCGGTCCGTTCGCGGCGGGCCTTGATCTGGTCGGCGAGGACGTCGATCCAGTCGGGTCCGAGCCGGTCCGCGATGCGCTTGCGCAACGTGTTGCGCTCTCGTGGGGTGGTGGCTGCCCAGATCCCGACGCGGCTCGCCCGCTGATTGACCAGGGCCCACAGCAGGCAGTCCGTGGCCGCCGGGCAGCCGCTGCAGGCAGCGCGAGCCGCTTCGATCCGCTGCCGGGTCTCCTCGCCGCCGGCGGTCCGGTCGCCGTTGGCGAAGTCGAACTGGTGCGGCTCGGACTGGCAGCGGGTCTGCGCGGCGGGGAAGGGAAAGCGGGGATCGGTGGGGAGGTGATCGTTGCTGACCTTGACGACACCGCTCATGACAGGGCCTCCGTGGAGAACGTTTCGGGGTGGGGGAGTTGGGCCAGGACGCGCGCGTACACGGTCGGTGGGACGCGCCAGGGTCCGAGCTGTCCGGTGCAGGGGACGGGCTCGGGTAGCGGGTGCACGCCATCCAGGACGTGATGGACTGCGGCGGGCTGCGCCCATGGGCTGCACGCACCGTCGCAGCGGTGGGAGCCGGTGATGCGCACGATGCCGACGACGGCCCGGGTAGGAAGGGCTTGGCCGGCGATCGTGTGGGCCGCGAGAGGGTCGCGCAGTGCGGCCTGGTCGATGCGGGCCGCGGCGTGCAAGAGGTACCAGCCGGGCGCCCACGGGCGGGGCCGGTTCTCGATCCGCTTGCCGCCGTGGACGATGCACGCCGCCCACGGCTGACGGATCGTGATCCCGCGAATCCCGTCCCTCTTAGGCAAGGCGGTGCTGCTCATAGGTCACCCGCGGGAAGGTGCGCACCCTCGCGACCGGCGCGGCGGCCGTTCACGGTCTCCGCGTAGGCGTCGGCGTACGTCGCCCGGTACGGGAACACCTGGCGCCCCGTCTTGACCTCGTACATCGCCTTGTCCGCGCCGCGCAGGAGTCCGCTGGCGTCCTCGCCGGGCAGGTCGCCTGCCCGCGCAAAGCCGATGGATACGGTCGGGTGGAGGAGACGGCCGTCATCGAGGGCGAGGGGCTGCTGCAGCTGCTCGCGCAGCGCCGCCAGTTCCTCGAGGGCGGCCTGTGCGGGAAGCCGTACGGCGACACCGAATTCGTCACCGCCAAGACGTGCTGCGCAGGCGCCCGGGCGGCCGGACGTCCAGCGGGCCAGGCGCCGGCCGTACACGCGGATGAGCGCGTCCCCGGCCGCATGCCCATAGGTGTCGTTCACTGCCTTCAGGCCGTCCAGGACCAGGACGTGGACGTCGTCGCCGCGGCCGGTGCACAGCTGGCGGTCGATGTGCTCGACCAGGACGTCCCGGCCGTGCAGGCCGGTGAGGGGGCAGCGGCGGGCGGCCTCGTAGCGTCGGCGCATGCGGACGTCATCAGCTATCGCGGCCAGCGCGAGCGGCACCGCCGCGGCGACGATCAATGTGCGGACAGGCTGCCGTAACAGGGTGGCAGCGGGCATCATGGTCTCCGTTCTCGCCCCTCGAGGCGGGCATCAGAGAGGCGCACCCCGAGCTGTGCAAGCATTGGGGGTGCGCCTCTTGTCGTGATCATTCGTTTCCGACCTGCACGGCAGGTCAGGCATGCTGGACAGGGCTTCCGTCCTGTGACGGGGATGGGGAGCACCCCCGGGGCGGTCACTGCGCCTTAGCCGATGCTGCCGACCGTCCCAGGCGCCAGCCAGCGCGTCTGCGCGCTCTGCGGATACAACTCAGCCCGGCCGGAGCGCACGCCCGGGTCGTGTGAGCGCTGGCGGCGGGTGCGGATCAGCGGCGGCGCCCGGGGCGGGTGGTGAGCCAGGTCGTGACTGCTGCGGCACCGATACCGAGGGCCCGGTGCAGGGCGGCGTCCAGCTCCATCCACGCACTGCCGGGCCCGGTGAGCTCGGAGGTGGCGTTGCCGTCGTCGTCAACGCGGGCGGCCTTGCAGTGCTCGATGTAGCCGGTCTTGCCGGTCTTCCTCGCCAGCCACAGCAGTAAGGCCCCACGGTCGATCGCGGCGTGCGTGGAGGCGTTGATGGCCGCGCCGGCGAGGAACGCGGTCGGGGTGACGCGGTAGCCGAACGCGCGGGTGACGCCTACGGACGCGGCGAGCTGCACGACGGTGTAAGACGCGACGTGACAGGCCACCGCGCGCCTGCCAAGAGTGCTGGTGGTCATCGTCGGGCGGGTGGAGTCTGACGTGGCGGGGGAGCCGTCGGCGTGGACCAGGTCCTCTCCGTAGAGCCGCTTCCGAGACGCTGTCTTGCTGCCCTGGACCCAGTGGTCACAGGCAGGATGCAGCTCACCGAACGTGGCCAACAGGGTGCCGAAGAGGGCGAGACGCTCGGTGGTGAGATGACGGGTCATGCTGAGTTCTCCAAATCTTGAGTGGGTGAGAGAGGTGGCCGTCCCTGGGCTATACGGGGCCTCTCAGGCGGCAAGTCCGTGGCCGTGGGCAGCGGGTGCGAGGTAGGTCGAGGGGTCCGCGGGCGTACCGTCGTGGCATTCCAGGCAGGATCCGAACCGGCGCAGCGGGATGACGTGGTGATACCTGCGGCAGCACCGGGGACACCGCTGCCGGGCCTCCATCGCACGGTCCAGGGCGCGTTCCTGCGCGAGGGTCATCGGCCGCACCGGGAGGGCACGATCGATCCGGTACAGGAACGTCGGCCGCGTGCAGACGCGCTCCGGGTAGTTCCGGCACTTGCGGCAGCGCAGCACGATCGGCGTCTGCCCGGCCGGACGCAGGCCTTTGGCGCGCAGCTGGCGGCGGGTGGCGAGGCCTTCCGGTGCGGTCCCCCAGTCGTACTCCTCTAACAGCGGGTTCCCGTCGAGGATCCGGGAGTCCATCACCGGGTCCAGGCCGGGGTGATGCGGGCGGGGCGGTGAGGGTAGCGGGGGCCGGGACGCTGAGGGCGGGGCCGGCCGATCCGGCGGCGCGGGCGGGGGATGAGCATCAGCAGGTCCTCCAGAACGCGGGGAGCGGGGCAGGCCTGCGCCCCGCCTGCCGGGATGCGGCGGACGGGGCGCAGGACAGCAGCGGGTGCGGGTCAGGTGGAGCGGGGCGTGATGTGCAGCGGGCCGGGGCTGCTGTGGCCCGGGCGCGGGGCTGGCGGGCTCACCGGTTCACCGTGCAGGTGCAGGCCCACCCAGTAGCCGACCAGTAGACCGGTCACGAGGAGCACCTTGTGCCGATTCGCCCGCCACCAGGTCGGCTTCGGGGGCTCGGTCAGAATGCCTATGACGGCAGGGCCCTTGGCCACGCGAGATCTCTCCTTCAGGAAGTTGAGGGGGTTGGTGCTGCGGCCGGGTGGCCTGGCCAGTCCTCGCGGCACCGCTTGGCGGTGCGAGGACCGGGCGGAGCATCCCGGAAAGACTGATGGCTCGCACCCCTGTGGGGTGCGAGCCATCAGCGATGGTGTGTAGCTCGAAGTCAGCCGAGGTCCGGCGGAAGCTTTTCGCCGGTCTCAGCGTCATAGGCGACACCGTTTGGAGACAGGCGAACGTTCCGCGACTGAGCTCGGGTGCCGCTCTTCCAGGTCTTTCCACCCACCGCTATCCGCACGGTCACGTCGGCAAGCGAATCCGTCACCGGCAGGGCGATCTCCGGTGTTTTCGGGTACCAGTTGTCATCGCCGCGGGTACTTTGGGCGCTCTTTCCTGAGGCGTCGATCCGCAAGTACTGCGCGTTACGGTCGAAGTAGGAGCGGAGCTCCACGACCACTCTGTCCCGGTCACTGTTCCAGTGAGCCACGACGTGAGCGTGGACACCATCAATGTCGAGCGCTGCTCCCGACCGTCCCTTGTAGGCGGCGGCCTTCTGTTCACGGTCCTTGGCGTCCTGCTGGTCGTGAGCGTGCTGCCAAACGCCTGCACCCGTGAGCGAGAGAGCGGCAACGGTGGCGACGACTGGCCACACCCGACGGCGCGACGCTGCGGGCTGATCGTCCCCGTGCTTCGTCTCCACTACAGGCTGCGGGGGAACGCTGTGCCAGGCGGGAGCCGGACTGTCGGTGCTCTCGAACCATTGCGCGTCGTCTTTGCCCATGCGGGCGACGGTAGCGCGCAACTCCCTTGCCTGGTCCGGCCTTCCGGACACATCCGCCACCCGGGCCCGGGTCGACATCCACGCCGCAGCCTGGTCGGAATGGATGCCGTACGCGTTGATGTCCTCCCGCTCCCCGATCACTGCCAGTTGCGCGGCCTCGCTGTACCGGCCCTCCGCCGCGGCTTGGATGACGTCACTGTGCCGGGTGTCGATGACGTTGGGCGGCATGTCCCAGCTCCACCCAGCATCGTCGGTCTCGCGCGGCGCTGGCAGAGCGCTCTGGTCCTCATTCAGCCGGGCATACACGCTGTCGTCGACGGACTCGGCCTCAGCCGGCGCCTGGTCGTCGTCGACGGTTGCGTCGGTTTCCACGGCTACGACGTCGACGGCTCCGGCCTGCTGTGCCTTGCGGCGCCGGGAGGATGTATCCGTGAGTGCGGCTTCCTCATCGCTCAGGATGGTCTGGATGATGTCGACGTAGTCCGCGACTTTCCACACCGCTTGTCCGCGCTCGAGCGTCGGAATGCGTGCCACGACCCAGGCGGGCAGCCCCAGCAGGGATCCGACAATCGCGGCCTCTTCGGGGCCGAGGCGGCCAATGTGGGCGATCTCGACCAACCGCGCCAGGTCCTGCGCCCGGCCCTCGCCGAGGTCGGACAGCGTGTGCATCACAACGTCCAGACTCAGCGCAGCCTTGCGGCTGTTCTTGAGCAGCCGCTGGATCAGCTCACTCGTGGCGGGCGACAGCAGGATCTGCCACGCCTCCTCGAGGACCAGATGCCGGTGCACAGCAGTCGACTGCGGCAGCCACACCTGCTCCACCCAGCACGAGATTGCCGCCATCAGAGCCGGGATCGCCGGGCTGTTTCGGTCCAGCTTGGAGACGTCGAAGCTGATGATGGGCAGGTTGGTCTCGGGCAGGCCAGCGTCCTGTCCGTCGAACAGGCCCCTGAGGCTGCCTTCGGTGTAGCGGGACAGAGCCATCGCCGCGTCTTCTCCCCAGTCGGCGAGTTTCGCGGCTGGCCATCGGCCGTCCTCGGGACTGATCAGCGCGTCGACCAGACCGTTCAGCGAGGTCGCCTTGGGATGGTTGAGGGCGTGCTGGAGGGCGTGCTTGGTGTGCTGGCTGAGCGCGCCGGACTCGACGGCGGAGATCAGCATGTGTAGCAGTTCCTGCCGGACCTCGACAGGGAACAGGGGGCTGAGCGGGTTCAAGGTGAAGCTGCCGGCCTCAATGACTCGTCCTCCCAACGAGCGGACCAGCGGCGCCCATTCACCGCCAGTGCTGTGCTCACCGAAAGAGTCGATGACAACGGCCTGGTGGCCGTACGAGAGGACCTCGCGCCGGATACGTGCCTTTGCTGTGGTGCTTTTGCCGGAGCCAAGACCACCGAGCGCGAGTACGTTCGTGGCGGCCAGGAACCTGTCATCGGTCTGGACGGGGGAGAGGTGAAAGGGCCGGCCATCGAGCAGGGAACGCCCGATCGGGATGCCGGGAAAACGGGTGTTGGACGCGACGAGCGGGGCGGTGATGGCTGCGTGGTTGGAGGGCAGGCGGATCATCAGAGGATCGCCCCTTTCGCGGTGGAGGCTCCGTGCGGGCTGGTCATCACGTGCGCGCGGTGCTGCTGGCCGGGCAGCCAGTCGAGCCGGATTCGGTACCGGTCGGCAGTGAGCGAGGTCTGATAGCGGCCGTCGGTGACTGCTTCGGGGCTGTCGCCCCACACCGTGAGGTAGGCATCGACATCGACGAGCGTGGCGCCCTGCACGAGTGCGCCGTGCGCGGTGCCGGACGCGAGATCCTGCGCATCCTGCTTCACCTTGTCAGTGGTGAACGCCTCGCTCGCGGCGCGCTGCCACTTCGCGGAGCGGCGGGACTGGCCGATCGGCAGCGGCCGGTAGAGCACCGCGAGCGAGCGATCAGCGACGTTGCCCAGGAGCAGGTTCGGCATGAGGTCGCCGCCGGTCTCCTCGGGCCAGGCCGTGATCCGGGCGGTCGATGCGTACCGGCCGTCTTCGAAGGCGGCCCACCCTGGTCCGCGCTCAACGACGGTGGGGATCGGTTCAGGGGTGAGCGGGGTGAGCGCTCCGAGGGAGGCGAACTCTGCGGCGAGCGTGTCCAGGACGCGGGCGGGCTCTCCGGCGAGGCCCTTGGGAACGTGGACGGAGACGGTCTGTGCGTGGTCCACGTGTTCGCCGGTGGTGGCGTGGTGGGTGACGTGGACCTGGACTCCCGCGCTGCGGGCCTGCCCGCCGGCGAACACGAGGGCGCGGCCGAACGCCTCATGGAAGCTGGCGCGGCGCTGGTGGTCCTGCATGGTCCCGTGGTCCGGGTACAAGGCCCACGTCGCCATCGCGCCAGGGCGGCTAAACGCGGTCTCGGGCGCGGTGCGTTCACGCAGGTGCCGGTAGCCGACGGAAGCCCAGCGGGCGATTGAGCGTGGGCCGGGGGCCACATTCAGCAGCGCGGCGGTCGCGCCGACCGCGCCGAACGTCCAGGCGGGAGGCGGGGTCAGCATGGCTGACATCAGGACTGCCCCGCCGATCCCGGCGTTGGCTTTCGTCAGCAGGGTCTCGACAGGGCTGAGTCCCCGCTGGAGAGCGGGAACCCGGTAGCCGGGAGTCAGGGAGTACACGTGCTCTCCTTCGAGCTGGGGGGAACCATCCGGGCACCGGGCTGGGCGCTCACCCCTGCGTAGGGGTGAGCGCCCAGCCCGGAAAACGGAAGGGGCCAGGGGTTAGGGGTTGGGGGTCTGACCCGAACCCGGCGGGTTCGGGGTTCGGCGCGGGCCGGGCCGGCGCGCGGCCGGGGCCGTGCGCTGGATGGTCACAGCCGGGCCGGGCGGGCTGGCGGCCGGTTCGGGTGGGTTGTCGGCCGGTGGTGCGGCGGCTTCCCGGATCCGCTTGCGCTCTGCGGTGAGTGCAGTGGTGCGGGCCGCGCGTTCGCGGACCTGGGTGATGGTGGACGCCGTGGTGAGCTGGCTCTCTCGCGTGCGCTGCGGGACGCCGTACGCACCGAGCAGTACGCCGCGGTCCTGATGGATCGCGCGGCCCGGGGTATCGATGGTGCGCAGGTGGGCGGGTGAGTTCTCCCGCTCGTATACGGCCGGTGCCCCGGCCCGCACCACCGCGTGGGCCAGCCGGTTATCGGTGCGGTTCTCCACGAACGAACGGGCTCCGCGGGCGACCCTCGGGCCGAACCAGGGAACGCCGTGGAAAATCATCCGCAGCATCAGCGCGTCGGCGGCGACCAGGAGCACTCCGTCAACTGCGAGCGACCCCTTGGCCATCTGCACGAACGGTGAAAGCAGCAGTAGGGCGAACGGCGCGAACATCAAGCCCAGCAGGCGAGTTGCCCACGCCTTGACTGCCGACGTGTCGCCCCCGCGCGCCAGCGACGCCAGCACGAGAGGCGCCATGCACACGAACGCCAGGATGCCGATTTGGCGGGCCATGAACACCAGCGCTGCGAACGCCAACGCGACGACGAGAGCGGCGATCATCACCAGTTTCCCGACCGGGTTCGCGTCGGCGCCCTTTCCCATGTCCTCGCTGATGGCGCCAAAGAGCGTCGTCTCGTTGCTGGCGAACATCGCTGTGAACGCTTCGCTGATCGCCCTGTTCAGCAGCATCACCGCCCCGGGGACGGACGCCATTGCGGCAACCGCCGCGAGGGCCCATCCGGTCGAGGCGCCCATCTGCCGCATACGCGGCGCACCCTGCCAGGCGGTGAGAGCGCACACGACCACGACGCAGACGAAAATCGCGATGGTGAGGTGCTGACCGAGCCAGAGGAACTGCGCATAGACGGCGTTGTCAGCCTTCTCCGGCGCCCATGCATTTTTGGGCGCGATCAGAGAAGTGATCTTCTTGATCAGGCCATCGGCCAGATCCTTGACGTTGTCGGCGGCTCCGCCGGTGAGTCCGCTTCCGCCGGCGCCGTGGCCGGAGTGACCACCACCCTGGTTGTCACTCCGGCAGAACTCGTATCCCGGCGTTCCTTTCAGGAGGTCGCACGGGTCGTCCTTGTCGGCCATCGCGGTCAGCCCTTGGCCTGGGTGACCGTGGAGAACAGGGTGTCGCCGTAGAGGGCCAGGACGACGGCGACGAACAGGGTGCCGAGCGCGAACGATCCCTTGCGGAGGGCGCCCTTGGGGTCGTTGGCGAGGGTGAAGAGCATCTTGACCGCGATCACCGCGATGATGGCGGCGATGGCCTTGGTGACCAGACCTCCGCCGGTCAGGCCGATGGTGTCGAAGAAGTCCTTGAAGCCGGTGGACATGTCGACGGGCTTGGCGAGGTTGAGGAACTTGGCAGCCATGGTTCAGATCTCCTTGGTGTGGTGAGCGACGGGACGTGCGACGGCGAACAGATCGGTCATCGTGTCCATGGGGTCGATGCGGACTTTCGTGCCGGGCCTCGGGGCGTCGATAATCCAGCCGCCCCCGATGGCAATTCCGACGTGGTGAATGCTGGCGGCGCTTGTGCCGTAGAAAACGAGGTCCCCTGGCCGGACATCGCCGGGCTTTACCGGCTCGGATGCGGCGTACTGCTGGGCTGCCGTGCGAGGCAGGCCGATGCCCGCTTTCGCGTAGGCGTAGAGCGTGAGTCCCGAGCAGTCGAAACCGGTGATGCTCGTGCCGGAATGGCCGTTGGGGGAGCAGCACACGCCGGTGCTCGGTCCGTGTGCGGTGCCGCCTCCCCACGAATACGGCTTGCCGATCATCTGGGCCGCTATCTGGATGGCGGTGGCGGCCTGTGTGGTGGTGGCTTTCTTTCCGCCGCTAGGGGCGGGAGTGTTGGCGAGTGCGGAGATCGAGGAGACGTAGTTCTGTGTCTCCTTGTACCAGGGCTTGATCAAGTTCCGTAGGTGTCTGGTTCGGTTGTGATGCCCAGGATGTGAAGTGCTCGTTCGGGTTCGTTTCGAATCGCTCGGGTGGTTTTGGCGATGTTGTCGGATCCGAGGGTCTTCAGGACACCGATGGCGAGGTTGCGGAGGGTTGCCATGGCGCGGGGTGCGGTGCCGGTGTGGACGGTGGAGGCGTCTTCGGCGAAGGTGACGTCCCTGATGTGGTGTGAGGAGTTCTCGATCCCCCAGTGCCCGCGGATCGCGGTGGCAAGGCCGGCGGGGCCGGTCTGGTGGGCGTCGAGGCTGGTGACGGCGTAGAGGCTCTCCCGGGTCTCGCGCTGGCCGGTTTGCTTGCGGCGGCGGTGGACACGGATGGCCAGGCGGCCGTGGGGGAAGGAGATCCCGCCGAGTTCGTCCGGGACGGCGCAGGTCTTGATCGAGCGGGACTCGCGCCTGCCGTGCCCGGTGGTGGAGGCGGTGTGCTGGACGGGAATATCGCGCCACGGCAGGTCCGCGAGCTGGCTGTGGGCGGTCGGCTGGTTGGTCTTGATCACGGCGATGTAGTGGGCCTTCTTCGTCTCGACCAGCCAGGAGACGTTCGCCTTGACCGAGTGCAGCGCGTCGAAGGTGACGACGGTGCCGGCCAGGTCCAGCGGTGCCAGGAGCGGTTGGAAATGTGTGGTTTCGTTCGTCTTCGCGCCCACTTCCACCTGCGCGAGGGTGACGACCGGGGCGTGGGTGACCGCGGAGAGCAGATGCCGGCGCTTCGCGGTCAGACGGGCTGATCCCTTGAGTGTCTTGCCGTCGACAGCGATCACACACGGCCGCCCGGACGCCGAGGGCGATGGCCTGTGGGCCGGCTCGGTGGCGACGCGGTGCCGGTCGGCGAGGTAGGCGCCCACCGCCCGGTCCAGGGCGTCACCGTCAACGGTCCCCAGCACCCGGCCGATCGTGGCCGGTGACGGAGTGCGTCGCCAGCCGAGCAGGTGACGCCGGATCCCGATCACTACCAGGAGTGCGTTCGAGGCGCGCTGGCCCCACTCGGCGAGTTCCTCGATGCTCCTCGCTCCCGACACGGCCGCACAGGCGCACACCAGCAAGATCGCGGTCAGTGAGTACCAACGGCCCCGCCGCGAGCGCGGATCGGGCACCGCATCGAGGTAGGAACGCAGATCGGCGACCTGACCGGCGTCCAGCGGACCCAGCCTCATCAGCACGGCAGGGACCGGAGAAGATATGGCAGCAGGCACGGGCCACCTCGTGATCATCGGGCGTAGGAACCACAATGATCACGAAACCCGTGCCTGCCCTGCTATCCACCCCAACCGACGACAGCCCGGCCAACCCTCACCACCCCGGAACTTGCAGCCGCCCTGTCCTTGTACGGAGGGACGCCGCCGTACTTTTTGACGGCTCCGGATCCCGCGTTGTAGGCGGCGAGCATGTTGTTCTGCGCATCGCCGGGGACGTCTTTGACGTCCTTGGCGATATCGCACAGGTATTTCGCGGCGGAGGGGATCGCGTCTTCGGGATCCCATACGTCGCGTTTTCCGTCGCCGTTGCCGTCGATTCCGTGGGTTTCCCACGTGGACGGCATGAACTGCGCGACACCCTCCGCTCCGACGGGCGAGTGTGCTTTCGGGTTGAAGCCGGATTCCTGTGTGAGCAGGGCGCCGAGGAGATTGGGTGTGACCTCGGGGCAGGTGTTTCCTGCGTCCTGTACGAGGGAGCGGTATTGGGATGGGATGGACAGGCTGAGGGCTGCTCCCATGACGGGGTCGTCGCCGGCGGCCTGGACGAGCGCGGCCACCACGACGGCCGCGGTTGCCCCGACCCCCACCGTGACCGCTACCGAGGCTCTCAAGGGCGGATCCCCCCTTCTTGCGGTTGTGGGTGTTTTCGCTGGTCAGTGCTCGTGCAGGTGCTTGTGCAGGGCTCGTGCACCGCTCGTGCACTCGCTCGATGTGTGCGAGTGGTGCACGAGCAGGTGGCGAGGTCATGCACGAGCAAGCAGAGCGAGCAGATCTGCCTTGTGACGTCCCCTGCGGCGGGCGCCGGCGGGGCCTGTCTGCACGACGTCCGGTGCCGCTCCGAACCCGCTGACGATCACGTCGCGGACAGCTACGCCCATCGATTGCGACCCGTCAGGAATGTCGTATCCGCACTCGCGGAGAGCTTGTGCGAGTTCTTCCGTCGACAGGAAATCGGCTTGCCCGTAGGCGGCGAGAACCGCTTTTGCGTGCTCGTTCGGCTCCACTGCATCCACGCGGACCTTTACGGCCTGCTGGATCATGTGGTCGGTGATGAACAGGCCTCGCATTTCGCGGACTCCGCGCGGGTCCTTGATGATGAACGTTCCTCGCGCGGACGCGGGCAGGAGTTCAGCGTTCACTCCGTCCGGAACGGTGCCGAGAATCATGCGCGATGCCGCCTGCGACATGACCTTGAACGCGACCTGCACCGTCAGGTTGTTCTTGATGACGGTGGAAATGACGTCGTCACGGGGATGCTGTGTGGCGCACGCGACGAGAATGCGGGCCGACCGGACCTGGGAAGCGGTGATTTTCAGCGCGCTCTCGAATTCCCGTCCCTCGACCGGATCCTCTTTGAACGTGAGGATTTCGTCGATGATGACGAGCATCGGTTCCGGGCGGCCTCCGTCACGCTTCGACCGGCCCCGGCGTTCCGCGACTTCCCGGACATAGTCCAGGGCGCCCATGACACCCTTATGCGTCATGGAATTGTCGTAGTAGTCGCAGGCTTCCCGGAAATCTTCGTAATCGGCGTCGGGCTTTCCGTCGACGATGACCAGGCGGCCCCCGGCCTGAAGAAACAGGTAGGCCAGGAACTTCAGGAACGATGTTTTGCCGCCCTCGGTCTCCCCTGCGACCAGGAAGTGCTTGCCGATAGGGGACGGCATCGTGAGGATGTTTCCCCACAGGTCGTAGCCGAGGGGAATGTCGGCGTCCAGGTCCAGGGCTGTCAGGTCGGGCAGCTCCGGAATGTGCGTGTACGGGGTGCCGATCAGCATCCGTACGTTGCGGATGCTGCCTTCGACCGCTGCGAAATTCACCTGCTCCTGGGTGAGGTCCAGCTCTGAGGCGATGGACTCCCTCAGCCGGGTGACAGACGCGGTCGTGTGCGGTGCAGCGACACGGACCAGGTGCCCCTCACCCGTGGGGTGCGGGACAGACTCCACGCTCTCCACGGGCACTTCGAGGCGCTGAAGGAGCCGGCCCATCGCTGTGGGCATCTCCTGGGCGCCGCCCGGTGCTTCCTGCGCCATGGCGGCCGCGGGCCTCTTCTCGGCTGCTGCGGGCTTCCCGCCTGCCTTCCAGGTCAGCAGGAGGACCCGCACGCGCCAGGCCGCGTAGCCGATGGCGACCAAAAATCCGCCGGTGACCAGAACTGTTGCCGGCCAGGACAGGCCTAGCTTGTCCTTGATCGCGGCGAGCACGCCGAACGCGATCACGAGGGTGCCGATCGCACCCGCGGCCTGCCCCCACGTGTCGTCGCTGGTGCCACTGGCCTGCTGTTTTCCCTTTCCCATCCCGCCCCATTCCATGATCGCGAACATGCGAGATTACTCGCACGCGTATTCGATTTCCTGTGTTTTTCGGCAGTGCTCGCCGGGTCTGCTTGCCGGGTCTGCGAGACCTTGGTGGTCTCGCTCGCCGGTTCACTCACCGGGTCTGCACCGCGTCGACTGCGTGCTGCTGTGGTTCCGGCAGTCGCAGCAAGGGCCAGCCCGCACATCACGGGCTGGCCCTCACTGGTGGTGCCGGACGGCTGGTCAGGCGGCGTCCTCGGGCTCTTCCTCCTTGGCCTCTTCGGTTTCGGTGTCGGCGGGGACATCGGCCGGAGTGTCGGTCTCCTCTGCGGAGAGCAGCGCTCCCCAGGCGTGCCGGATCCGCTTCTCACTGCCCACGAAACCCAATTCGCGGTAGTCGCCGACGGCCTGGCGGTAGGAGGCCGGCGGGTCGTCCCGGTAGCGCAGGTGCCGCAGCACGACGTCCATCTGTCCGTCGGTGAGCGTCTCGCCGGGCTCGGGGGTGGGCACGCCCGTGACGGCCGCGAGCTGCGCAAGGTGCGCGGCCGTGACGGCGTCACGGCCGGTGTCCCGCCCGCCGTGACCCACACCGTGACGGTTTCCGTCCGGATCGCCGTGACCAGCGTGACTGCCGGTCCCGGCTGTGCCGGATCCGTCACGCCCGCCCGGCAGGGCAGGCAGCTGACGGCCGGAGGCGTCACGGCCTGCCGTGACGGGCAGCGCGGGCGCCGTGGGCGTCCACGTGCCGAGTTCCGGCAGCTCGATCGCCGCGACCGTGGCGGGCAGCACCTTGTCCGCGACGGTCTTCGCCGTGGCCTCTGCCTGGCCGTGCAGTTCCTCGGTCATGGTCTGCTGCGTCTTGAGCTGCGACTTGCGGTAGGCCGTCTCCGCCTTCGCCACCCGCTCTTCCAGCGTGGTCGCGAGCTCGAGCAGCTCGATCCGGTGCGCGGCCTCCGCCTCCATCGCCTCCAGGCGGTCGGAGACCTGCTGGCGCTTGGTCGCGATGGCCTGCAGGGTGTCGGCCGACACCTTCCGTCCGAGCGAGGGCAGCGCGATCCACCAGGCGCCCTTGGTCGCGACGATGGCGATCGGCGTGAGGACCATCGCGAGATCGAACGCGCCGGACCTGGACAGGATCAGATCGGCGGTGGGGATGGCGGCGTTGACCACGGTCAGGGCCAGCCCGGCGACCTGCACGCGCCGGGCGCGGCTGCGGTTGTTGCCGGACAGGATTTCCGTTGCCTGGAACACCACCCACAGCGCGTCCAGGGCGCCCACGGTCGGCACCGCCCATCCTCCGAACCGCGGTTCGAGGATCTGGTAGCTGACCGCCACCGACAGGATGGCCACTCCCAGGGTGACGATCCCCAGGATGCTGAGCACCAGCCCACGCGAGGTGGGCCGCCGGCGGTACCACTTTTCCTTCTCTTGCTCCTTGTTCATGGTGTCTCCGTTGTCCGTACGGGATGTGTGGGGAGCAGGGCGGTATCGCCCTGCAGGGGTGCGCGGCGAAGCGGTCATTCCTCGGACGCCGCGGCGTGGGCGTCCATCAGCGCGGCCTCCACGTCGGTGACCTCGCCGCGCTCGATGGCCTCGTAGACGGCCTGGCTGGCCAGGAACATACGGTCCTGAAAGTCGTCAGACACGGGCGTAGTCCTCACGCTGCAGGCGCGGGGGCGGCACGTCGTAGACGGGGGCGGGCCGGTGCGGGGCGATGATCTGCCCGGTGGGGAGCAGCTCGCCGGTGTCGAAGAGCAGGACGCCGTTGCACAGCAGACTCCAGCCGGGGTGGCCGGCCACGGTGCGGGCGGCCTCGCGGTCGCTGCTGTCGGCGGCCGGGCAGGCCGGGGTGTGACGGCACAGGGCCGGGGGCTGGCGGTGGTGCAGGCCGGTGTCGTCCAGCGCGGCCTGTAGCGGGATCGTGCGCATGCAGTCCTCCGGAGGAAAGGGCAGGGTGAGTTGGCTCCGGGACACCGTCCGGCCCGGCCCCTGCACGCTGCGCGCGGGGGCCGGGCCGGCGGGTCGGTGGCCTGGCAGAGGTGGCGGTGCCAGGCCGGGCATCGTCAACGCCGTTGAGCGCGCTGACGGTTGAGGTAGGCGTCCTGGAGACGGGTGAACGCCTCGTACAGGCGCTGTCCGGTGGGGCAGTGGCTGGTGTCGGTGCAGGTGGTGCAGGTGCGGGCGTGCTCCTGGTGCGCGGTGTGCGCGTCCTGGTAGCGGCGGTACAGATCGTCAGGCACGGCGGTCTTTCGTGCGGGGGTGGATGTCGTGGACCAGGTGGCCGGCCTCCCAGGCCCCAACAGCCGTCACCGCGGCGACAGCGAGGAGACGGCGGGCGACCGGGTGAGCTGGGCCGAGAGAGCGGGCGGCCCGCGCGGCGTGGTGCTGTGCCGTCCGGGCCGCCCGTATGAGGTGCGACAACCTCAGGCCTGATTGCGCTGGCAGGCCCCGCAGGTCCAGGCGGTGACCACACCGACCTGAGGGCTGGCGCCGGTGACGCCGAACCAACCGCCACACATGTCGCACTGAAAGTTGCCGCTCATCGTGGGCGCGGCGGTCGCCGGCACGACAGACGAGGGCGGGCAGGTGCTCGGGTCGCAGCTCCAACGCCCGCACAACCCGCAGGCGTCACCCGCCATCCGGGCCCGACTCGCCGTGGCCGACCGGACCAGACGATCACTGGACGTCCACACCGACCCGACCGCGAACGGCTGAGCATCCGCGCGCAACACGTCACGGACGATCACCGCCCACTGCGCACAGCGTCGGTTGAGCAGACCCCGGGCACGCTCGGGGCTGCGGGTGACGGAGAGAACCTCGAACGCGCCATCGCTGTTCTGGTAGATCGCTCCCGGCTCGCGGGGGCCGATCTGCTGCTCGACGACCTGGCGCAGGGCCTCCAGGATCGTCGGGTCAGCCGCGTGGGCGGTGCGCGGGTGCGGTCGGCCACCGGACGGGGTCAGCCGGTCCGGCGTCCGCTCGTGCGGAATCGGACGGCGCGGCAGCTCCGGACGGGAGGCGGCCCCGGCAGGGTTGATCAGTGCTGTCATGCTGGGCATGCAGGTCAGTCCTTTCGCGAAGGGACCTGCGACAAAGAACCCCCAGGGATGGCCCCCTGGGGGTTCGTCGCGTTGCGACCCCGCCACCGATCGGGGCGGGGAGTGCGTCCTGCGCACTGCGCCGCGCACCTCCCGTGTCGTGGAGGTACGCGGCGCGCAGCGCAGGCTGCGTCTTAGTCGTTCTGGCGGGCGTTGCTGGCGTCCAGCTCCGCCATGACCTGCTCGTATTCCTTGTCGTCCATGGCCTCGTAGTCGGCGCACATCTCCTCGAACGTGACGTCGTCCATGTGGTCTCCCTGTGTCTCGGTGTGGGTCAGGCCGACGGAGCCGCGGCCTTGCGGGCGTGGTTCATGCCGAGTTCGGCCTGCCGCCGGTCGTGGGCGTCCGGGTCCTGAGGCAGTAGCGGGACGTCGGGGCCACGGAAGTCGGTGAGCGGTGTGATCTCAGCGGGCAGTGCGTGACGGCGGGTGTCGACGCGGGATACCCGGGAGTCGACCCGGCGCCACTGCTGGGTGCGCGGAATCGACGGCGCGGCAGCTGCTCGCAGCGCGCTCTCGTGCTGCTCGATGGCCAGTCGCACCGAGCCGTCCGTGTGTCCCATCCGGATTTCCAGCTCCCGGCCGTCAGGGCAGCGAGTCTGACCGGTCCGGCACACCTTGCACTTGGCGCGGTGCTCATTCACGGCGGTCCGGGCCATGGCCTGCGCCGCCAGCAGACGGCTGCTCGGTGCGGGCATGGACGCCAGGCGCTGCACCGGCGTCGGCACGACGGCGGACTTCTTGGGCAGCACCTTGGTGGCGCGGCGGGTGGCGGCGGTCGCCTCCGCGATCGCTACCGCCTGAGTGCGTTCGCTGTGCCAGTCCTCGATGGCGATGTCGATGACGACCTTGCGGTTGGTACCGCTGCAGCGGCGCAGCGTCTCGGTGCGGGACTTCGCTCGTTCAGTGTGGTGGGGAACGAGCTTGGGAGTGCCCAGGACGCCGGTGATCGGCGTCCACCGCTTGCAGTCGGGGCACACGAGGTGCTCCCGGCCCGGCGTCAGATCAATCTCGGCGTGCGGAAGGTCAGACGCGACGATCGCCGGCAACGGGCTGACTGCCTTGGTGCGGGGCTTACGGCGGCGCTTACGCGCAGTCGGTTGTTCGGTGGTCGCGAGAGTCGCAGACATGGGGGCTCCTCGTGGTGCAGGCGGGCGGGCTGCGTCGCGGGTGTGCTCTCCGACCACCAGGCGCGACCGAGGCCGGCGCCTGGTTGATCGGACAGCGCATCAGCGCTGCGACGTGCAAAGGAGGCATCCGGCCAGGTGACCGGCCCAGGGGATTTGGTAGTGCATCGACCCTGGCCCTCCCCCTCTTCAGGGGGAAGTGCTTCCTGCGGCTAAGCGGTGGTGCTTACTCGGTGTCCCGGAGGATCGCCGAGGCCTGACATGCATCAGGTTGCATCAGGTACCCTCAGGTGTCAAGCGGTATAGTGAGGCACCCAGAGAGAGTTGAAGGAGGGCGAAGGCACATGCCAGGGCCACCCAGAGCCGACAACCGGCCGCCTTACGCGCGCATCGCGGGCCACTACCGCGACCTGATCAGCTCCGGGGAACTCTCGCCGGGTGACCTCTTGCCCAGCATCAAGGCGCTGTCCACCGAATGGGAGGTCAGCACAGCGACCGCCGACCGAGCGATGCGAGTGCTGCGTGAAGAAAAACTCGTGCAAGGCATCCCGGGTGTCGGCACTGAAGTGGTGGGCCGCCCCATTTCGTTGGCTTCGGGTTCGGAGCGCCACAATCGAAGCGGCAAGACTCAGTCGGCATGGGGGGTCGGCGAGAAATCGTCCGGCCACACGGCCGGCATACTCAGAGCCCCAGAGGATGTTGCCCACGTGCTCGGCATTTCGCCCGGTGACGACGTGATTCGCCGTAGCCGTGTATACCGTGACGCTCATGGGATCGTCTCCCACTCCACATCTTGGATCCCTGCTGAATTCGCGCAGGTGCTCCCCGAGCTGATCCGGAGCGAGCGCCTCAAAGGTGGGCTGTCGCTCGACCTGATCGCTCGGGCTACCGGGCGCCACGCAGTGAAGCGGGCGGACGAAGAAGGGGCCCGCATCGCAACGGCCCGGGACCTCGAGCTTCTTGAGCTGGAGTCCGACACCGTGGCCGCGATCCTCGTATTGACGTCGCAATTCCTGGATGCCGACGGTGAACTGCTGGAGTACGGCGTGGACCTAGGCGCGCCAGGCCGCACCCGTCGGGCCCTCACCGAGGTCACCCAGTGAGCGCGGGCGACACCGTCCTTCTGGACGACGCCCTCGTGCGCTGCCTTGAACGCCGCCTCGGAGAACTCATGCGGGCAGAATGCAATGACACCCTGACTCTGGAAGGACGATTCGAGATCAGCCGCATTTCCGAAGCTCTGGCCGGACGGCCGGGGCCGGCGCCCCGCGGGATCCTCATGACAGGCCTGCAGGGTGCCGGGAAAACGACCCTGGCACGCGCCTTGGAGAAGGCGGGGTTCACGCGTCTTTGTCCTGATGAGGAGATGTTCCGCCGCTACGGGCACTACGGTCGTGACTTTCCTCGCGGCGAGTTCCTCGTCCGGGAGGCGCCCGTTCTCAAGGACATCGCCCTTGAGGTACAACAGCTCCTGGCGGCCGGTCACGAGGTCGTAGTCGACCACGGATTCTGGACTCCAGAAGAACGTGCCCTTTGGGCGGCTACCGTGATGGAGGCTGGCGGTGATCCCGTGCTCATCTACTTGCCCGCACCTCACGAGGTGCGCTGGGAGCGCATCCGTGAACGCAACGCGAAGTCGCTGGTTGACGCGAACAGCATCTCGTTCAGCGAGGAAGATCTGCTTCGACATGCAGGGCGCTTCCATCCTCCAGCCCACGATGAACCGCACATCGTGTACGACGGAAACACGGAGCACGTACTTGCGCAGCTTCACCGAGCCCGTCCCGCAGGTGGCGGTCCACATTGACTTCCACCTTCCCCTCCAGTTGGTTGCTGTGTGGGGGTCATCACATCGGCAATAGGCGTCGGAGAACATCACGGATAGCTCGTCAAGTCCGTGCAGAAGTTCCTCAACGCGTTTTCAACGAGTACGTACACACGGGATTTGGGGCCTCGCACTTAGGGTCCCGAGCATGGTGCTTACGGAGGGTCAAGGGGTGGGACGACGACGCGCGGGGTGGCGTCCGGACAAGCTGCGCGAGCATCGCTCCGCTCACGGCTTGACACTCGAGGAGACTGGGGAGCGGCTACGTCTCATCGCGGAAGAAGCGGGGCTGGAGGTGCCAGCTGCGAATCCTCAGACGCTGAGCATGCACGAGACGGGTGAGAGCTATCCGGGCCCCCCGTACCGGCGGGTCTACTGCCTCCTCTATCGCGCGACGGAGCCCTCATTGGGGTTCCGGCCAGCATTGCCGGGCGAAGAGACCTCGCAGTTCGATGTGACGCCGCTGCCGGAGCAGAGAAACGGCTCCCATGTCATCGCGGTGGAACGAGCGTTGACCCGGATTGCCGATGGCGGGGGCTTCGACAGCTACCAGTGGCAGCAGCGGGTGATGGAGGCGTGGAAACGGCGCCGTACCGGCGGTGACCCGCATAGGCCGTGTGTCGTGCTCGTGGGCGGCTTCGCCGGCAGTGGGAAGACCGAGTTCGCGCGGTTCCTGACGCATCTCACCGGATGGCCGCTCGTAGACAAGGACCCGCTGACCCGCCCGCTGGTGGAGCCCCTCCTGTTGTCACTGGGATCGCAGGCACATGATCGGCACACGGATATCTACCGCCAGAAGGTGCGTCCAGCCGAATATGCAGCTCTGATGCAGGCCCTGTACTCGAATGTGAACTGCGGTATCTCCACTGTCGTGACTGCCCCCTTCATCGCAGAACTGGCCGATGAGGAGTGGATGCAGAGGCTGATCAACAAGTGCTCAGCTCAGGGTGTGGATGTCGCTCCGATCTGGGTGCGGTGCGACGTGGAGTCGATGCACGAGTACATCTCGCATCGCGGAGCTGCTCGGGATGCGTGGAAGCTGGAACGCTGGGAGGAGTACCTGCAGACCATCGACGTGGACTTGCGTCCCGCAGTCCCCCATCTGGTGGTGGATAACAGGCTGGGCACGGCCATCTCGCTCGCCGATCAGGCCCGGCAGGCGATCGGGGCGATGCCGCTGTGAGCGCTCAAGAGCCAGATCGCCGCCTGTCTCAGGGAGTGATCCTTTACGGCCCGCCAGCATCGGGCAAGGACACCGTCACCGCCGCGCTCAGCGAACTCGACTCCAAGTACGCGCAGTTCATGCGGCTGAAGGTCGGGACGGGCAAGTCTGCTGGCTACCGGATGGGCACAGCCGAGCAGCTGGGAGATCTCGAAGCCACGGGCGACGTCGTATACGCGAACACCCGGTACGGCAACACATACGTCATCGACCGTCCCGGCCTGGACGATGCATTCGCGGCCGGTGTGCCGGTGGCGCACCTCGGACAGGTGGACGGCGTCCAGGCGCTGGTCGACGGCTACGCGGCCGACTGGCTGGCGGTGCTGTTGTGGTGCCCACGCAATGTGACCGCGCGGCGGTCCGCGGAACGTGGTGACAGCGACACCGCAGCACGCCTGACGGCGTGGGAAGCGACCCGCGACGACCTGGACGCGCACCCCGACATGACCTGGGATCTGACTGTGGACACCACGTCGGCGTCTCCGCAGTACACGGCGCAGCTCGTCGACGAACTGCTGGCGCAGCAGGCGGGGGCAGCGACGGCATGAGGGCGGGCTATGGGTGGGCGAGTCGGTCCAGGGCGTCGGTGAGCGTGAGTTCGCTGTCGTCCTTGACGTCGTTCCACCGTGCCAGCGTGGACGCGGCCGCGCGCAGCATCTCCTGCGGGAGGCCGGCGGCCGCGAGCATGCCGGCGGCTTCCTCCAGCTCCGGCCCCCAGCGCCAGGCGCGGGCTGCGGCCTTGGCAACGTACGTGGGTTCCGCGAGGTACGAGTCGGTGCGCCGGGAAGCGATGTCGACGAGCTCCTGGTCGACGCCGTGCTCGCGTGCCATGCCGACCGCGAGCGCGACCAGCACCCGGCTCGTCTTCTGGAACGACGCGTACGCCAGCTTCAGCGCGGAAGCTTTTCCGACCTCCGGGCCCAGCACCGTCGTCCGGACGTCGGTGCGCGCGAACAGAGCCTCAATGTGCTCGGTCGCGGAGGCGGGGCCGGACAGGTACAGGGTCGGCGTCTTGCCGCCGACCGGCGGGGAACCGACGACCCCTCCGTCCACGATGGTCGCGTCAGGTTCAAGCAGCGCGGCGATCCGATTCGTGCGCTCGGGGCTGATCGCGTTCGCCTCGACGTACACCCCGGCGAAGCGATGCCCGGCGACGTCGCGGGCCAGGTCCTCGGCAGCGGCCGGCGGGCAGAGGCTGATGACAATGTCGCTGCGGTCCAGCAGTTCGGCCAGCGTGGCCACGGGCGCGAGCCCGAACTGGGCAGCGCGCTCGACGGACGCGGGGCTGCGCCCGGTCGCGCACCACAGGACCGCGGCCGCGTTGGTTGAGGCGCAGGCGGCAACCGCGGCGCCCATGCTGCCGGGGTGGAGAATGCCGACGGTCGGCTGGTCCACGGTCACAGGGCTACTCCGTCTCGTTGAGCAGGATGGTGATGGCGTCGGTGACGTCATCAATGACGTGGTTCGCAGCGGGGAGTCCGTCGGGCCAGGGGCGGCCACGCAACCAGATGGTGCGCAGACCGGCTTGGTGTCCGCCGCCGATGTCTCCGGCCGGGTTGTCGCCGACCATCCAGCCGCCGTTCGCGAGACTGACACCGCAGTTGGCGGCCGCAAGTTCGAACAGGCGCAGGTCAGGTTTGCGGATCTCCAGATCGCCCGAGACTGCGATGCCGTCGACCAAGTCAGTGAGGCCTGTCGCGGCGAGTTTGGCGCGCTGGATGTCGCTGGCCCCGTTGGTGATGACACCGATCGTCCATGCGGCCGCGCGCAAGCGCGCCAAGCTCTCAAGTACTTCGGGACGGCAGGTGACGGCGGCCGCCATGCGATCGACGTACGCGCCCCACAGCTGCGGCCCGTCGCCAGCCAGCCGGAACGTCGTGACCAGCCGGGAGAAGGTAGCGGGAGCAGCTCGCTCAGCCAGTTCCGTCAGCAGCCAGGCCTCGACATCCTGACCGTACCCACGGTCGCTGCACAGGTCATCGATGGCTGTGCGAAGAGCAGTTGTGCGACTGACCAGGGTGTTGTCGAGATCGAAAAGGGCGAGCCGCATGGGTGCAAGCCTAAGCATGCTGGCCTCCTCGGGCTCGACACGCCGTCAAGTCCTCGCGTAGGCCCCACAGTCGATCTCTTTCGTGTAGCGTTCAGGACGCCAGTTACTGATGGGAGGCGCATGTCGACCACGCACGATCTTCCCGCGCCCGTTGAGTCCCTTTTGAACAGGGCCGTTGCCCTTCCGGCTCCCGCCGAGAGGGCCCGGCTGCGACTCGCCGGAAATCTGACGCAGGCCGAAGTAGCCGACGCCCTCGGCGTCCATCGGGTCCAGGTGGCCCGCTGGGAGACCGGCAGGGCGGAGCCTCGGCAGCCGCACCGACAGACGTACGCGCGGCTCCTTGCCGGACTCGCAGCAAAGTTGGAGGGCACCCGCCAGGACTGACACCGACCGAAACCTCTGCTGAAACGCCGAAGCGGCCCCTCCGTCGCCACAACGGGGGACCGCTTCACAGCGTCCGACTCAGCACCCTGACAAGTCCTTGAGTCGTGTAGCAGCGAGGTGACCTCGTCTGCCGGGTGATACCCGTGAGCCCTTGGGCTCGCGTGGTCACCTATACCCAGAGTATGCGCAGGAATCTGCGCAACGCCACTATTCCGGGTTCAGAAGTAGGTCACAGCGCCCTTCGCGGCTCCCCTACCTGGGGAGATGACCCAGTGCACAGCCAGCACAACCCGCTCGACTCATCCATGTCCGACGGTCTCAACATCGACGATGAGACCGAGTACACCCTTGCTTTCGAGCCGCCAGCCGAGGGTGGCATCCCTATCTCGTACGAGGAACTCTCGGTCTGCGGCCAGGAGCCGCTGCGCCTGGTGGTGCTTCTGGCCTTCCGGGCCCACGAGCTGGATGGCCAGCCTCGCGACGCCGAGGCGCTGTACTCGTTCCTGACTAACAAGTCGATGCGCGGCGATGACGGCTTGCCTGTCCGTATCGATGACGTACGCCGCGCCTTGGACTTCCTGCATACCCAGGACCTCGTCACCCTGGACGGTGCTGCATGAGCACCGATGACTTCGGTTCCAGCTACCTCGAGCGCGCCTGGGAGGCGCCTGAAGAGGTGGTCCTTCGCCGTGAGCTTGTCCGCACGCCCGGTCTGCAGCCTGAGGATCTCGGTGTCCTTGCGGAACTTCTGCTGCGCGACCCCCGCCTGCCGTCGACCATGGAAGCAATCCGCCGGGACCTCCAGGCGCAAGGCTGGAAGATGGGCAAGGACCGGTACAACGCCATCTCGAAACGTCTGACGGACGCCGGCCACCTCGCTCGTGTCCCCGCTTTCGACGAGGCCACCAGTCGCCCTACGTGGGTCACCCGGGTGTACCGGAACCCTGCCAACAACACTCAGTACGTCGACCTGGGCATCGCGGCATCTGTGCAGGTCAACGCCGAAGTGCGGGAAAACCGCGATCCCCTCCCCCACGGACTGCGGGAAACCCGCGTTTCGCCAGGTCAGAGCCGAAACGCGGAAAACCCGCAGTCCGGAAGCGAATCGCGGGAAACCCGCGATCTGGAAACCCGCGTTTCGCCAGGTCAGAGCCGAAACGCGGAAAACCCGCGATCCGCTTCTCCCCCCCCACACCCCCCGGAGGAGGTAACTACCTCCTCCCCCTACCCCCTCACGAACACCGGGGGTCCCACGGGGTTGCCGTCACCACGGGAGGAGGGGGAGGGAGCTGTCTGCTCCGAGGACGACCTTCGGGTTGCGGCGGACGTGTTGGAGCTGCTTCCTGCGCCGTGGACGCAGGGCAGGTTGAACGCGGGCAAGCTGGCGCCGAAGCTGCTGACGGTGATGGCTGCTCAGGGCTGGCCGGAGATCGGTGTGGTTGATCGCGGCTTGCTGATCCGGCAGCTGACGAAGAATCCGCACAAGGTCAGCAACCCGTACCGGCTGCTGGCGGGTGACCGCATCCCGAATCTGCCCCGCTACGCCGTCGTTGCGGCTGAGGCGGAAGCCGCGCGACCGCCGGGCGCGACAACGGACGGCATGTGCCCCAAGCACCCGACCTACCGGGCGGGGAATCGCTGCATTCCCTGCATCACGGCCTAAAACACGGCGGGCCGGACCGCTGCAACGGTCCGACCCGTATCCCCTGCCCGACGCATCCGAACAGGAGACCCCCAGTGTCCAGCACCCGGGACCTTCCCGCACAGAGCCGCTCCGCACCGCCCGACATCAGCGAGCAGGGCGGTGCCAACCGGAGCCGTGAGGTTCTGCGCACGCCGCCGCACAACCTCGAAGCCGAGCAGGCCGTCCTGGGCACCCTGATGTCCAGCACCGGGGCCGCCGCACGGTATTTCGCGGAGACCCTGGAGACCGGCATCACCGCCGGGGAGTACTACTGGCCCGCCCACACCACGATCCACCGGGCCATCTGCGACCTTCACCAGGAGACCGAGGTGGTGGACCCGGTCACCGTTGCCGCGCGGCTCACCGAGCGCGGCGAGCTGGCCAAGGCCGGCGGAGCCGCGTACCTGCACGCCTGTGTCGAGGCCGTGCCCACGGTCGCGAACGGCGCGCACTACGCGGAGATCGTCCGCGCCAAGGCCTACCGGCGCGCGGCGATCGAGTCGGCTCAGAAGGTTCTCCAGTACGCCTACAGCGAGGAAGGCGACGAGGACGACGTCCGCAGCCTCGTCGAGCAGGAGTTCACCGCGATCGTCGCCGGTATGCCGGGCCTGCACGCCGCCCCGCCGGTCGTGGATGACCTGTACCTGGACTTCGTGGCCGAGCTGGAAGAGATCCAGGACGGTCGGAAGATCGGCCTGCCCTACGGGATCAGCGACCTGGACGCCGTTACCTGCGGCATGCGCCCCGGCAACGTCACGATCATCGCGGCTGCTTCCGGCGTGGGGAAGTCCACGCTGGCCCTGAACGCGGCGGTCACTGCCGCCAAGGCCGGCGCGCAGGTGATGTTCTCCTCGCTGGAGATGAGCAGCACCGAGCTGATGCAGAAGATCGCCGCAGCCGAGGGCAGGCTGCCCATGCACCACCTCACCCAGCAGGGCGGCCTCACCGCCGACGACTGGAAAACAGTCGAACGCCTCGGACGGGAGCTGTTTCGGACGCTGCCGCTACGGGTGTACCGGCCCGACAGCGCAGCCCTGCACGACATCGAATCCGCGGCCCGCGCCTGCGTCCGCGCCGACGGCCTGGACCTCCTGGTCGTGGACTATCTCCAACTGGTGGAGATCGAACAGGCTCGCAACATCACCCGGGAACAGGCCGTTGCCGCCGTCTCACGCGGCCTCAAAAACCTGTCCGTGCAGCTCGACTGCCACGTCATCGCCCTCTCGCAGCTGAACGAGGACGGCATGATGCGCGAGTCGAGGGCCATCAAGAACGACGCAAGCGTCGTGATCAAAATCGAGCGCCCCGACATGAACGAACCCGAATCCCCGCGCGCCGGTGAGGTCGACCTCGTGATCGAAAAGAACCGCTTCGGCCCCCGCGCAACGGTCTCCGCAGCCGCACAGATGCACTACTCCCGCTTCGTCAACATGGCCCAGACGTGACCGGCCGGGAAGGACTGACGATGGACGACAACGCTGCGATCGACGCCCTCCTCGCCACCGCGACCATCGAGCAGATCCCGCTGCCACCCGCCGAGGAACGGCGCCGGCTGCGCGAGGAACTCCACCTCTCGCGTGCCCAGGTCGCTGCCGCGCTCAAGGTCAGCGCGTCGACAGTCGGCGGCTGGGAGACGGGCCGGGAGCCGGGCGGTGAGGTGCGGAAGAAGTACGCGTACTTCCTCGAGGGCGCCGTGCTGAAGCTGAACGCCGCCAAGCCCGCGGATCCCTCGACGGCCGGTGACACCTCCGCCGACGCGGCTGTCAGCGAGGGCCAGGCCGACGTCCTGGACGACGTCGACGAGCTGGCCGCACCGCAGCCGTGCGTGCTGTGCGGACAGCCCGCCCGCCACCAGGTCGAAGGATTCCCCCAGCACCTGGACCCCGGCGACTGCACGGCCGCCGCACCGGCACCCGTTGCCGCACCCACGGTCGACGCAGGCCTCGCCCAGCCCGCACCGGCCGCCGCGCCTGCTGCGCCCGCACCGGCCGCCGCGCCTGCTGCGCCCGAGCGGGCTGCCCGCCCGGCGCGGGCGGTCCCGCCGCAGCGTCCGGCACAGGCGGACCGCTCTGGCCGGGGCGGTTGGCAGGGTGCTCGGGGTGGCGGCCGCGGTGTGAAGGTTGCTCCGGTCGGTCGTCGCGTGCAGGCCGCTGCGGACATGCCCGACCCGATCCGGTCCGCAGTCGATGGTGCCCTGGCGGAGCACGGCGGTGATGTGGAGGCGGCGACCGCCGCGCTCGTGAAGCGGGCGATCCCGGACGCGATGGCCTTGCTCGACCACACCCGCAAGGGCGGCCGCTACGACATCGTCGCGCACCCGTGGCTGCCGGACATCCTGCGCAAGCAGACCGCACGCGGCGCCGACCAGGTCTGGGAAGCACGCCCCAAATGGACACGGGCCGAACTCCCGGCCGGCGCACACGAGGTGACCGCGCTGGACATCAACGGCGCCTACCTGTCCGCCCTCAAGACCCACCTGCCGCTCGGACAGCTCGAACACAGCGAGGGCAACCACCACGACAGGAAGCGTTCTGGCCTGCACCTGATCACCCCGCCGGTCTGGGAGCACGATGCGGTCCTGCCCAACCCGGTCGGCCAGCGTGACGAGCCCGGCCCGCTGTGGGTGACCGAGCCGACGCTGCGGCTTCTGCTGCGGGTGTCGGGTCCGAAGTACGGGCTGTGCGACCCGCCGGAGATCCACGAGTCGTGGACGTCCGGTGCGACAGAGGGCCTGCTGGAGAAATTCCGCACCGCGCTCAAGGACGCACGCGACCGGGCGATCGCCGACGACGACGTGGTGACGCTGGAGTACGTGAAGGCGATGTACTCCAAGTTCGTGTCCACGCTGGGGGAGTCGAACTACAACCGCGAGCTCTACCGCACCGACTGGATGCACCTCATCCGCTCCCAGGCTTTCGCCAACCTGTGGACGAAAGCGTTCAAGGCCTACGACGAAGGCCTCATGGTGGTCCGCGCCATGGGCACCGACGAACTCCACGTCATCGGCGACTGGCGGGCCGTCTTCCCCGAGGGCCGCGGCGTCACCGAGGTGAAGGTCAAAGACGTCTACACCTTCGGCAGCGACACCGATGATCCACGGCAGGCCAAGAACGCCCCTGACGGCCCCTCCTAGCCTCGCCGTTTCACTTGGGTACGGCTGGCTTTGGGGCGGAAATGCGAAAGTGCCTTCCTGACCTGGGACGATGAACCTTGCTGAGGAGTTCTGTCGGTCCAGGCGGAGGGCACTTTCTACGTGCAGGCTATCGGGTTGCGTCCCAAGATCCAGGTCAGTGCAGATGGTTCGGGGGTGGTCGGGCATGCCGGGGCACGGTTACTGGCCGATCTCGCTGATGCCACCGGGCTGACCGCCGCGTACTCCACCGCGCTCAGGCCACTTCGGCCGCGCGGGACCGGGCATGATCCGGGCCGGATCGCCACCGACCTGGCGGTGATGCTCGCCGACGGCGGTGAGGCCATCGCGGACCTGGCCGTACTGCGGGACCAGGCAGGGGTGTTCGGTTCGGTCGCCTCGGCACCGACGGCCTGGCGACTGCTCGCCGACACCGACGAGAGGACACTGGCTTCTCTGCGCGCGGCGCGTGCCCAAGCTCGGGAAGTCGCCTGGATGCAGGCCGCCGAGCAAGGCGAGGGCATACCCGCAGTCCGGGCCGCGGGACGCATTCTGCCCGGGCTGGTCCTGGACCTCGACGCCACGCTGATCACCTGCCACTCCGAGAAGGAGCAGGCCGCACCCACCTATAAAGGCGGCTTCGGCTTCCACCCGCTGCTGTGCTTCCTGGCCAACACCGGCGAGGCACTGGCGGGCCGACTCCGTCCCGGAAACGCCGGTGCCAACACCGCGAGCGACCACATCACGGTGTTCGACCAGGCACTCGCGCAGATCCCCGACGCGCAACTTCACGGCACCGACATCCTCGTCCGCACCGACAGTGCCGGATCCGCGAAAGCATTCCTCGCCCACGTCCGCGACGTGCGGAAACGAGGAATCCGTACCTTCTTCTCGGTCGGATACGCCATCACCGAGCCGGTCCGCCGAGCCATTCGGGCCATGCCCGACCGCCTCTGGCATCCCGCCCTGGACCAGGACGGGACTCTGCGTGATGGCGCCGAGGTCGCCGAGCTGACCGGCATGGTCGATCTGGACGGCTACCCGGCCGGCACCCGCATCATCGTGCGCCGGGAGCGGCCGCACCCCGGAGCCCAGCTGTCCCTGTTCGACCAGGACGAGGGCCTGCGGCATCAGGTGTTCCTCACCGACACCCCGTACTCCGGTGGCGGTTCCGCCCAGTTCCTGGAGGTCCGCCACCGCGGACATGCCACTGTCGAGGACCACATCCGGTGCGGCAAGACCACCGGCTTCGGCCGCTTCCCCTCCCGCGACTTCGCCGTCAACGCCGTCTGGCTCGAACTCAGCCTCGCCGCGATCGACCTGCTCGCCTGGACCCGTGTCCTCCTCCTGGACGGGGAGCTGGCCACCGCCGAGCCGAAGAAACTCCGCTACCGGCTACTGCACGTCACGGCCCGCCTCACCCGCGGCGGCCGACGCCTCCACCTGCGAATATCGGCGACCTGGCCCTGGAGACACGAACTGGCCACGGCCTTCCACCGCCTCGCCGCACTGCCCCGACCCGCCAGCTGACCAGCAAACCCCCGTCCGCCCACGACCCGAAAGAACCCGGAGAACCCGACCACCGCGCCGGGACTCCGACCTGCCCAAGCACCGAAATCACATCGGCCACCCAACAGTTGGCGATCAGCGACGCCGCCTCAGCCCAACCGAAACGGCGAGGCTAGAGCCGATCACCTGACCCGGCGTCAATTCCCCCGCCGGGGCGGCCCATCGGCCCGCAGAAGCCCGTACAGTGATCGCAGACTTGAGGAATCGGAAGAGACCATGCCTGAGCGCAACATCGACTTCGGGAAATTCGGAGCCCGCGGCATCAAAGGCCACGAGGCCGTCGCCCGCCAGCTCGACAACCTCGCCGGCTACATCGCCACCCCGATCACCGCCCGACGCGGCCTCGCCGCCCGCCTCACCTACCTGACCCGCACCGCCCACGCCCGCGCCGCCGCGGCCGCCCTTGGTTTCACCCCGACCAAGGCGCAGTTGAAGAGCTGGCGGGACGGCAGCGTCACCCCGCGCCGCGCCACCCTGGAACGCATCGAGCGGGTCTACCGCACGGTCCGGCGGGAGAACGTCGCCCGCTACCTGCTCGCCCGCCTCAACCGCGAGGGCCGCGGGACGCGGGTGGAGATCCACCCGCTCAACCAGTCCCAGGTGAACCGGCCCCGCCAGCGCGAGATGGGCCTGCGCCACATGAACGTGCGCCGCTGGGACCGCATCGTCGCCGCGTGGGCGGCCGGCGCGGACCAGGAGCTGGACGACGCGTGGGTGGAGCAGGTCATCGACCTCGGCTCGCAGTGGGGCCAGTACGAGTACGTGACGAACGTCGGATTCGCCGCGTAAGAGGTCGCGCGGATAGGCGCGGTTGGGGACCCCGACAACAGAACGGGCACAGGTCCCGATGATCATGGAGTTGCGACGCTCTGTGACCACTGAGGAGACCTGTGCCCGCGCTGCCATCATGGCTCACCGAACCGCTCTGGGACCAATTCGTGGCTCTGCTGCCCAAGCGGCCGGAGTTCCATCCGGACCATCCACTCGGCTGCCATCGGCGGCGCATCAGTGACCGGATCATCTTCGACAAGATGCTGCAACTGCTGCGCTTCGGCTGCTCCTACGAGGCGATCGCCGACACGGCCTGCTCGGCCACCACGATCCGCACCCGCCGCGACGAGTGGATACAACTCGGCGTGTTCGCCCAGCTCAAGAAGATCGCGCTGGACTCCTACGACCGGATCGTCGGCCTCGTCCTCGACCAGATCGCCGTGGACGGCTCCATCACCAAGGCGCCCGGAGGCGGCGAGGCAGCCGGTCGCTCACCAGTCGACCGCGGCAAACAGGGCCTGAAACGCTCAGGCATGACGGACGGGTACGGCATTCCCCTGGGCCGTGTCCTGGCCGGCGCCAACCGCCACGACTCCCCGTTGCTCGCCCCGACCCTGGACCGCCTGGACGACCTGGGGCCGTTACCCGACGACATCACCGTGCACCTGGACGCCGGCTACGACTCGGACAAGACCCGCGAGCTGCTCAGCGAACGCGGCCTGCACGGCCGCATCGCACACAAGGGGGAGAAGGCGCCCATCCAGGCCAGCAGGCGCTGGCACGTCGAACGCACCCATGCCTGGCAGAACGCCTTCTACCGGCTCGCCCGCTGCTACGAGCGGCGCGCCACTGTCATCGACGCATTCTTCGACCTCGCCGACACCATCATCACCGTGCGTAGCCTGATTCGACGGGCATGGACAACACACCGCTGGGACGAACGCCCGAACCGCCGGCCGTGACCGCACGCCTATCCGCGCGACCTCTAAGACATTGGGCTGGGAATCTCTGCCACATGTGGCAGAGATTCCCAGCCTCACCGCATCAAACGGCGGGTGTCTGCAACGGGCAGTTCCGGCACAACCGAAACGGTGAGAAGCGGCTCCGCCAAGCGTTCGAGTGCCGGGCCGGTAGGTGGTCGGCACACAGGCGCAGCTGGCGAGAAGAGGCCGCCGGGGGCCCGAGCGGACGGTCGCCTAATCGTTCGAAGGGTGGGGCCAGAACACCTCGGCGGGGTGGGGCCGCTGAACCCCGCTCAAGGCAAGGACGATCGTCCTTGCCTTGAGCGGGGGCGCGAGCTGCAGAGCGGTCTACTGCGTGACGTGCGCCGCGTCGAGGCTGTCGTCGATGCGGAACGAGACTCCTGTCGTCTGGCCGGCCTCGGCATCCGGGTCGACCAGCTCTACGAAGTCGGCGAGCTTGTTGTAGAGGCGGCTGCATCGGGCGGAGGCCGCAGCGTCATCCTCCTTGATTCCTTCGTACAGCACGCCCAGAAGCTGCGTGAGATTGTGGCCGGACAGGAGCACTTCTTGGAGCCCACTGCGGCCCGAGGCAGCTCCGAGTTTCCTGATCCGCCCCGGTGGCAAGTTCGGATCGACGGTGAACCTCGTCGAGTCGACGCTGCCAGGGGCTTCGTGAATCTGGGCCATGCTCGTCGGCTTCGTACTTTGGGTCCAGGCTGGCTCCCACTGCCCGAAGGCGCGTTGAGCCATGAACGTCCACGTGTCCTCATGGCAAATCAGCGTCAAGTACGAGACCCCGGCGGCCGTTTTCATGTGGCCGTTGTGCTCGGCCAAGGCCGGGGCGTTGTCAGCCGCGATCTTGAGCCGTGCCGCGCGATCGTCCTCACGCCACTGCTTTTCCTGCTGCCACCGCTCCAGCTCGATCTGCCGCTTCACTGCCTGGTTGGCTCGGTATTCCTCGCGCCACGCCTTGAACACGCCCACCCCTTCGGATCACTGAAAGTCACCTGAGTATGCCGGTTGGTCACTGCCGCGGGTAGCCCGCCCAAATGCGCCGATGCGGGGAGGGCGGGACGCACAGGTCCGTTCGCGGGACTGGATGCCTCAGCCTCGTTGCGAGCGTCGGACGAGGCCTCGTAGCAAACGGATCCCACCCCCGTGTGAGACAAGACGAGCAGAAGACAGCCCGCCCTCGCGCCGGGCGATGCCCGGTGCTGTCAACGAGGCGGGTCCTGAACCCCTCATCAGGGCGGTGAGCAGGCAAGTTGTCCTCGTTCCAAGATCTTCCGCCGCGACACTCGCCACGTGAGCGACCCCGAACCCCTTCGCAATCCCGGCCTGCCGAAGACCGCGCCGGCGCGCGTCAGTTTTCCGATGGAGCGCTGGATCCTCGCTCCGCGTACGACGTGGCAGGCCCGGCGCATCGCCGCCGACTTCGGCCCCGGCATGGACGCAGGCACGGCGTGGATGATGGCGCGGCTGCAGCGCCACTCTGATGAGTACCCGTACATGGTCCGGCCTCTGGACGGGGACCAGACCTCCTGACGCGCGACAGCCGGCCCCGGCCTGGGCCACACTGGGAATGGCGTTCGCAGCGAAGGAGGTGGAGCAGGTGAGCGTTGCCACGGATCACGCCGGACCCTGGACCCTGGCCGACGCCCTGGCGCTGCCCGAGGACCGTACGACCCGCTATGAGCTGCTGGGAGAGTGTCGCCCGCGCCCGGAGTCCGTCACCAGCGGGCGAGCTTCCGGCTCCACGCCATCCTCGACACAGCCGCCCGCGCAGCCGGCGCCCCGGTGGAAGTCCTCGAAGCCATCAAGTCACCTTGCCCTCCGGCCTGGTCGTCCCCGACCTCGTGGTCACCGACGCGGGCGCCACTGCCCAGGACACCGTCAGCGTGGACGCGGACGCGGACGCCGTGCAGCTCGCCATCGAACTCGTCTCCCCGGGCAACAAGACGATGGACCGAAAGCTCAAGCCCTTGCTCTACGCCGAAGCCGCGATCCCGCACTTCTGGCGCCTGGAGTTCGACCCCGCCCCGCGCCTGAGAAGCCGTTGATGCCCCTATGGATGTCAACTTGCGGTTCCGTTGGGTGCTGCAGGGCATGCGGCTGTCCTGATGGGGGCGATGAGTCGGTAGATTTCGCGTGCGACGTATCGCTTCAGGCACCTGATGATCTCCCGGCGGGTCTTGCCCTCGGCGAGGCGTCGCCGCAGGTAATCCTGGGTGCGGTCGTCCCAGCGCAGGCGGCTGAGGACGATCCGGTAGAGGGCCGCGTTGGCCTGGCGGTCGCCGCCACGGTTGAGCCGCCGTCGTTGGGTCTTGCCGGAGGATGCCTCGACGGGGCTGGTGCCGCACAGGGCGGCGAAGGACGCCTCGCTGCTGAGGCGATCGGGGTTGTCGCCGGCCGAGATCAGCAGGGTGGCGGCGCTGTCCGGGCCGACGCCGTGCGTGTCGAGCAGGCCGGGGAAGTGTGCTTCGACGCCCGCGGCTATCCGCTTGTTGAGGTTGTCGATTTCCCCGGTCAGGTGCTGGATGCGGCCGGCGAGGAGCTTCAGCACGTGTCGGGCAGTGTCTGCTGGCCCGTCTTCCTGCGAGTCGTTCAGCTCAGCACACCGCCTGAACAGGTGCGGATTGCTCAGCCCGGCCAGCGACTCGCGCAAGGCGGCGTCGGCCGAGACCAGGACGCTCTTGAGCTGGTTGATGGCCTGGGTCCTGGACTTGATCGCGGACCCTTTCGCGAGCTTGAGCAGCCGCAGCGCTTCGACAGGGCCGTCGCTCGTCTTCGCGGTCGCGGTCGCGCGACCGGACAGCACGGCGCAGGCCGCCGCTTCCGCGTCGACGGCGTCGGTCTTGCCACGTCGTCGGCGTGCCGCCTTGTCGGGCTGGTTGACCTCGGTCACCTCAATGCCCTCGGCGCGCAGGAGGCGAGCGAGCGCTGCACCGTAGGAGCCGGTGCACTCCACCCCGGCCCGGCGCAGGGCGCCGAACGAGCGTGCCCAGGCGACGAGTTGGCGATAGCCCTCGGTGGTGGCCGGGAAGGTGCGGCCATCCAGGGCGGCGCCGAGGACGGTGACGATGGCCGCTGCGTGGAAGTCCTTGTGGGTGTCGACGCCGAGAAGGATCTCTTCGTCGGTGTCGGCCGGGATGTGACACGGGGCAGCTGGCTGCGTGATGCTGGGCAAGGTCGCCTGTCTCCTGATCGCCTCGGAACCGGTGGCCGTCGCCGGGCCGGGGAGGTCAAGACTGTGACGGTGCCTGTCGCGAAGGCCCCTATCGGGACACATCCCCTGCCCGGCGGCAGCTGATGCCGCTCCGCGCGGTGGCCGACAGATCAACAGAAAGGCACCAAAGCCAGTCTTTCCGCGAGTCAGACCACCGCTCGAAGCGGCACCAGATCATCCTCACAGTCTTTCCGGAGTTGAAGACTGCGTTTTCGCTGGTCGGGCATAGGGTCGACGATCCCGTGGGAGTAGTGGCCTGTCGTGCTGTCGCTGCCCGGGAGGTCGTGGATGCCATCGGTGGTTGGGCTGTTGGAACAGCGTGAGCTGGGTGCTCGCCGTCGTGTGGACGAGCTGCGGGAGGAAGCCGACCGCGTCCAGGCCGAGCTGGCTGTGGCCGAGCGGGATTGGAAGGAGTGGGTCATCGCCCGCTCGCGGGTCGGCGAGGTGTTGGCGCCGGTGGACGAGACCGAAGATCACGCCCGGACCGAGCGGGCGAGGCCGGCCGAGGGACCGGCCGAGGAGGCATCATCGGCATCGAGGGCCGCGAAGCCGAAGTCACAGGTGCCCATGTGGCGCGAGGGACTGGCCTGGTCTGTGCTATCGATCGACTACCAGCGCATCCTGCAGGCCCTTGCGGACCGGCATCGCCTCCATCAAGGGCCGCTGACCTGCCAGGAGATGGCCGTCTTGTTCGGCCTGGACGCGGTGCCGGCGAAGGTGGAGGCGCTGCGGTCGAAGGCGAAACGCCTGGTCGCGCGCGGCTGGCTGGCCGAACAGCAGCCGGGCCGCTTCACGCTCGCGCAGAATGTGACCGGGCCAGGCGGCGGGTCATGAGCAGGGTCATCGACCAGTAGACCATCGCCTCGGCGCTGGTGGTGCGGCGCTCGAAGTCGCGCACCAGGCGGCGGGTGCGCATCAGGTGGGCGAAAAGGCGCTCGACGATCCACCGCTTGGGCAGCACCACGAAGCCACGCATGTCGTCGCTGCGCTTGACGATCGCCAGGACCAGGGCGAGCGTGGCCAGGCAGTGCTCGACGAGACTGCCGGTGTAGCCGCCATCCGCCCAGACCAGGGCCAGCCGGTGGTGCGCGTCAGCGACTTGGCGCAGCAGGACCTGGGCGGCGGCGCGGTCGCCGACATCCGCGGCGGTGACCATCACCGCGAGCAGCAGTCCGAGGGTGTCGACCACGACATGCCGCTTACGGCCGTTGATCAGCTTGCCGCCGTCGAAGCCGCGGCTGTCGGAGCCGACGACCGCGTCCGCCTTCACCGACTGCGAGTCGATCACTCCGGCCGTCGGCTCCGTGTCGCGGCCCGCCTTCTCGCGGACCTGCGCACGTAGCCGGTCGTGGAACTCCTTGACCAGGCCGTGGTCGCGCCAGCGGCGGAAGAAGGCGTATACCCGGTCCCACGGCGGGAAGTCGGCCGGCATGGCGCGCCACTTGATTCCGTTGTCAACGAGGTAGCGGATCGCGTCCAATATCGCCCGGTGGCAGTACGCCTCCGGCTGCCCGCCGCGACCGCGCATCCAGCCCGGCACCGGCAGCAGCGGCCGGACCTTGGCCCACTCCCCGTCGGTCATGTCGGTCGGGTAACGGCGCTCGCGCATCCCGTTGTCGGTGGCGTTTCCGAACCGGTGAGCCAGACAGTCACACGCGAGGGTGACCGGGGTGGACTCCGTCTCGGCGGTCGCGTAGAACTGCGACAACAGACACCTCACGCGGCTAAGTGTCAAGCCGCGGGGGCAAGTTGGACTGGGAACGCGGTCTGTTCGTCGAACAGTTCGTGTTTCTGGAGGCAGTGGTAGAGCTGGCCGATCATTCGGTTAAAGAGATTGCGCTGGGCGGCTGCGTGCCAGTCTCCGTGGTCGTCACGACGCCGCCGGTAGTGCGCTTTGGCGCCGGGCGAGGCGGTGATGGCGGAGAACGCCCAGAGGTAGCCGACGTGGTTGAGCCGGTCGTTCTTGACCCATCGACGGGTGATGCTCGACTTCTTGCCGGAGGCCCGGGTGATGGGCGAGGAGCCCGCATACGCCTTGAGGCCGCGGGCGTCGGCGAATCGTGTGGGGTCGTCCCCGATCTCGGCGAGGACCCGGGCGCCGAGCTGGGTGCCAAGCCCGGGGAAGCTCAGGATCACGTCAGCGTCCGGGTGCTCGGGGAAAGTCTCCGCCACCGCCTTGGCGAGGTCGTCGGTGGCGGTGCAGGCGGCCTCCAGTTGGCGCAGGAGGGCGAGCATCTGCTGGCCGAGCGCGTCCTCCAGCAGGGGTGGCTGGTGGGCGAAGTCGCCGCGGAAGACTTCACGGATCCGCTCGGCCTCGGCCTCGATGCCGCGTTTGCGTCCGGCCCGCCTGAGTGCGCCGTCGATCTGCGTACGGGTCATTTTCGCGGCCTTGACCGGGGTCGGTGCGGCCTTGAGGAGCTCGCGGGCTTCAGGCCGGCACAGGCCGTTCTGCCAGGCCGCGAAGGCGTCCAGGGCGGCGGGGTAGTACTCGCGCAGCAGGGAGCGGAGCTGGTTGGCCATCTGCTGGCGGTTCCAGGTGGCGTCCTGTTGGGCGCGGGCCAGGACGGCGATCGCGCGGGCGAGGTCGGTGTCGTTCGACAGCGGCCGGTGGGCGTGCATGTCGGTGCGCAGGATGTTCGCCAGGACCAGGGCGTCGCCGGGGTCTGACTTCTTGCGCGAGACGCTGTGCCGGTCGCGGTAGCGGGCGGCGGCCAGCGGATTGATCGCGAACACCTGGCGTTTGCCCTGTCGCAGCACCGCGACCAGCAGGCCGCGAGAGGTCTCGATGGCGACCGGAATCGGGTTCTCCTCGGTATCGCCGTGCTCGGCGAGCAGGTCCAGCAGGAGCTTGTAGCCGGCCGCGTCGTCGGTGATGTGACGCTTGGCCCGTAACTCGCCGCTGTCGTCGACCAAAGCGACGTCGTGGGTCTTCTCAGCCCAGTCGATTCCGCAGTAGATCAAGATGTTCCCTCCTCATGGCACGGGTATCTGTGCTGGTCACGAGCACATGCGGGCCACGCAGCGACCTAATTCCAGGACTCGGCCCATCGGGCTGGTCCGCCACCTCACTAGCCGTTCGTGGCACCAGCGCACCACGCGGGCCTCGGTCTATGCGGGAGCTCGGGCGCTCGGGCGTATCGAGAGGTCTCCGTGTAGTGGGCTCGCACCACCAGCACCAACGAGTGATCAAGCAAGCAGTGTTGACGATGGTGGAGGCCGCGAGGACGCCGAACGCCGCCGCTCTGTTGTGAGACGTCGACGCCAGGGCCTCCTGAGCCCGGATCCACCGGCTTGATTCCGGGTTGATCGTTTCGGGGTCGTGCAGGCTGTGTCGGGGCTGAGTTGCGGATTCGGGCATGGGGCGGCCGCTGGTCTGCCCAGCCTTTCCACTTTGTCCACGGGTCTCGGGCCCATTCGGGCAGGTCGGTCAGGGAGCGTCAGAGGACTGGTGGTGCGTGCACGATGCTGAAGAGCTGGGCGAAGTCCTCCCTCCAGGGCCAGCGTTCGGGCAGGTGCAGGGTGAGGCGGCGGGCGGAGCGGGCCAGGCGGGCGGGCACGTTGATCAGGTGGTCACGGATGGTGGCGGTGGTCGCTTTGGCGTGGAACGTGGAGGCCAGGGCGCCGGCGGCGCGGGTGAGGTTGTGTGCCAGGGCTGCCAGGGCGAGCCAGGCGGCATTGGCCTGGAAATGACCGGACGGCGCGTGGGCGAAGGCGCTGTTCTTGACATCGGCGATCACCTGCTCGACGACAGCGTGCCGTCGGTGATCGCGCTCGGCATCGGCCAAGGAGAGTGGGGAGTCGGTGAACGCGGCGTGGTAGCGCCAGGTATCGAAGAGCGTGCCCTGCCCGGCGGGGACGCCACCGGCGTTCAGGCGTTTGACGCGGCGTACGATCAGACGGGCGGTGACCTGCTGCTTCTTCGGTTTGGAAGTGAAGGCGGTGTAGGGGACCTCGGCTATCTCGGCGTCGGAGATCCAGCACTGGCCCTCCTCGTCCCAGACCGCCTTGGGGTATTTGGACCCTCGGGAATTGCATCAGACGGGCGAGAAGTCGCAGGTCGCCAGCTCACAGCGACGGCTTCGCGGTCTCCGACGTTACTACGAACTAGCGGTCTGAGCAGGCATGTTGCCGAGGCCATCCCGTTTGATGCATGATCTGCCCTCCAGAAGGGATGGTCTGGAGTGGTGCATCAGCAGAAGGTGGTCCTGGCCGGGTCGGCTCGCATGGAGCTCGTGTCCGGGGTGGTTCAGCTGCGTCCGGAGGACGCGATGTTCGACGCGATGCTGCGGGGCTGGCGGGCTCAGCAGAAGTCGCGAGGGCTGAAGGACGAGACGATCGACCCCAGGGAACGGCTCGTCCGCCGGTTCCTCGAGTTCGCGAACGACTACCCGTGGCAGTGGACGCCGGCCCACATGGACGAGTGGTCTGCCTCGTTGACGAGCGAGAAGCATTTGGCGCCGTCCACGCTCCGCAGCTACCAGGGCGACATTCGGCTGTTCACCGAGTTCCTCATCGATGGCCGCTACGGCTGGGGCCCCGCCTGCGAGGAAGCCTTCGGCGCCCACCCTGTGGCGGTCGCACACGAGTGGAACACCCTGCCCCACCTGCAGGACTACGAAGGCGACCCAGAAGCACGGCCGTTCAGCCGCGAAGAGCTGCAGCGGTTCCTCGACTACGCCGACGACCAGGTCGCACGCGCCGTGAAGTCCAAGCGCAAGGGCGCCCTCGCCGCCTACCGCGACGCCACCCTCTTCAAGGTCATCTACGGCTGGGGCCTCCGCCGGACCGAGACATCGAAGCTGGACGTGGTCGACTTCGGACGGAACCCGAAGGCTCGCCAGTTCGGCCGGTACGGCACGCTCAACGTCCGCTACGGCAAGGCAAAGAAGGGTCAGCCGCCACGTCGGCGGAACGTGCTGTCGGTGATGGACTGGGCCGTCGAGGCGGTCGAGGACTACGTCGAGAACGTCCGGCCGCGCTTCGGTTTCCCCGATCACCCAGCACTGTGGATCACCGAACGCGGGGGACGCCTACAGCCCAGTTCCATCAACGACCGGTTCGAGGCATACCGGGACGCCCTAAAGCTCCCAAAAGATCTAGTTCCGCACTCAATTCGTCATTCTTACGTCACGCATCTGACCGAGGACGGGGTGGACCGACGCTTCATCCAGCAGCAAGTCGGTCACGAGTGCGACAGCTCCACGGCCATCTACACGCACGTCAGCGACGACTTCATGAACACTGCCCTGAGCAAGGCCCTGGCCCCGGCGTTCGCCGGCGTCTGACGAGGAAGGACCTGATGATGGCCGCCAAGCTCGACTATCACTGGCACCTGCGCAAGGTCATGGCGGACCGCGGGATGTTCTCCACCACCGACCTCATCCCGCCGCTGAAGGAACGCGGCATCACGCTGTCGTCGAGCCAGGTCTACCGGCTCGTCGTCGAGCGGCCCGAACGCCTCAGCCTGAAGATCCTCATGGCCCTGCTCGACATCCTCGACTGCACCATGGACGACCTCATCGAACCCATCGCCGCTGCCGGCTCCGCGACGAAGCCGAAGAAGGCTGCCGCAGGCGGGACGTCGGTCTCCGAAGGAGTAGGCGATCTGCGGCCCCGGCGGGCCCGGATCAGCGGAGTCGACCGGTGACCGGTCTTGCCGAGGAGGTCGTCGCGGATCCGGTCGGCCTGGTCGTGCGGCTGGTCGGGAACGTCGAAAAGCACCTGCCCGCCGAGCGTGTCCGCGACATCGTCCTCACAGTCGTACGCGCACGAGCGGGCCGCCGCAGCCTCGCCCAGGCCCTGCACGACGACCCGTCGCTGCTGCGGACCGGCCAGCCACCGGCGCCCTACTGCGTCGCAAAACTACTGATGTCCCTGCACGACGCCGGCGCCCAGGACGTCGCACTGCCCCGCTGCGGCGAGTGCGGCCGCGCATGCCGCTACGTCGGCAGCAGCACCGGAGGACGATGGGGCTGCTCACCCTGCTTCGACAAGCCAGCCATCTGCGCGGGCTGCCACGAAGAACGACGCGTCGTCAGCCGGGACCGCAACGGCGAGCCCCGTTGCCAGAACTGCCCCGACACCGACGGCGATCCGATTCGGGAACTCACCGAACTCATAACGAACCTCGATCCCGCACTCGATGCCGACGCGATCCTGACCGCGCTCGGATGCGCCACCGTCCGGCCCGCCGGGCAGCGCCGCCTGGCCTGGGCCGTCGTCGCCCGCCCCGAGCTGCTGACCGGGGCCGGTTACGAAGCCCCTACTCCTGCTGCCCTGCGGTTCATCGATGAGCTCGTCGCGGCCGGGGCGACCAAGGTCGTCCGGCCGGCCTGCCCGCGCTGTTACGGGGTGAAGGCACTGTCCAAACTGCTGGAGGGCAAGAGGATCTGCCGGGCCTGCTTCGCCCGCCACGCGGCCGTCCCGTGTTCCGGCTGCGGCGCCGTGCGTGAGCCCGCCACCCGCGACTCCGAGGGCCGGCCGCTGTGTCCGAACTGCATGATCAGACAGCCCGACAACCTGGAGGAGTGCGTCGGCTGCCGCCGACGCATGCCGGTCGCGAACCGGGTCTGCACCACCACCTGGCAGCTCAGTCCCCGCCCCTGTCAGCGATGCGTCCTCGACCAGCAAGTACGCGACCTCCTCGGCAACGCCACCGGAGCCCTCCGTCCCGAACTCGCCCCGTTTCGCGAGGCATTGACGAGTGCCGAGCGCCCGGACGTCGCCATCGCCTGGGTCTCCCGCTCGAAGGCCCGCGACCTCCTCGAGCGCATAGGACGCGACGAAAGGCCCGTCACCCACGAGGTCCTCGACGAACTCCCCCCAGGCAAAGTGCTGGCCCACCTGCGCAGTGTCCTGGTCGCGACCGGCACCCTCCCGCCTCGTGACGAACGGCTTATCGCCCTCGAGAAATGGATCGCCGAGACAGTCCAGGCCCGCACCGATCTCGCCGAGCGCCGGATCCTGCACGGCTACGCGGTCTGGCACCACATGCGTCGGCTCCGACGACGCCTCGGCGAAGGCCACGCGACTCGACTCCAGGATCTGAACGTTCGCTGCCACGTCACCGCAGCCGACAGCTTCCTCACCTGGCTCAACAGCGAAGGGCTCACGCTGGGGACCTGCACCCAGCCGGACCTGGAACGTTGGATGGCCGATGCCACGGTCAGCTACCGCGACGAGACCGGCCACTTCGTGCGCTGGTCGGTACAGCACCGGCATGCCCGCGGACTCACCTACGGCACCCTCCGCTGGACAGGCCCACAGGGCGTCATCGACAGCGAGAAACGCTGGGCCGACGCCCGGCGCCTCCTCAACGACGACACACTGCCGACCCCAGACCGCGTCGCCGGACTGCTGCTGATCCTCTACGCACAGAAGATCGCCACCATCAGCCAACTCACCGTCGACGACGTCCACATCGACGGGGACACCGTCTCCATCACCTTCGGCACCTCGCCAGTCGTCCTCCCCACACCACTGGCCAGCCTGGTCCGCGAGCTCGTCACGACCCGCCGCGGCAAGGCCAAGATCGGCACCCCGGACGACGTTCCCTGGCTGTTCCCGGGCGGCCATCCAGGGCTCCCCCTCACCGACAGCCAGATCGGCAAACGCCTTCACCGAATTGGGATCCGGCCCAAACAGGACCGTTCCACCGCGCTGTTCACTCTCGCCACCGAAGTCCCCGCCGCGATCCTCGCCCGGATGCTCGGAGTCCACATCAAAGTCGCCGTCCAATGGCAGCAAGCATCAGCCGGGGACTGGGCCGCCTACGCCTCAGACGTCGCCCAGCGGAACCGTGACCAGCACAACTCGAAAGCCCAACCTTGACCGACCCGAAAGCGAGACTTCCCGTTATGACCAGTACGAACACCCCTGTCTTTCACCAGATCGTCCGCCCGCACGAGATCACAGCAGAACTGAAACGCGAACTGATCGACTGCTGGATCACGGTCACCAACGCCGGCGGGGCCGCCGGGTTCCCCTTCCCGCCCGTCGACACAGACCACGTCACTCCCGTCGCCGACCGGCTCATCGCCGACCTCGATCCCGATAGCAGCCGACTCCTCCTCGCCCCTCTCTGTCAAAGTAGATCGAGTCAGGCATACTGGATGATTCATTGAGTCGAGGGCGGAGAAGGAGTAGTGCCCGGGTGGCCAGCACGAATGACCACGGGACCCCTGATCCGCAGGTAGAAGCCCGTTCGACCGGTCCGCGCCGGTATACCGCGGAGTACAAGGCGAGAATCCTCGCGGAGTACGAGACGTTGGACAAGAAGGACAAGGGCGCTCTGCTGCGGCGGGAGGGTCTGTACTCGTCGTTGATCACGACGTGGCGGCAGCAACGGGACAAGGGCGCCCGGGACGCGCTCGCCGCGTCGGCCGGACGGCCGAAGGCGGACCCGAGGGACAAGGAGATCGCGAAGCTGAAGGCGGAGAAGGCCCGCCTGGAAGCCGACCTCGCGAAGGCCCGCACCGTCATCGAGGTCCAGGGAAAACTCTCCGCGCTGCTCGACCAGTTCGCCACGGACAGCGCCCCGAACAGGAACGGCGAGAAGAACCGGTGACCGGGGCCCAGTTCGCGGCCGTGGCGTTCAACACCGCCCGCAACCAGGCTCTTGAAGAGCTCACCGGGCTGGTCGGACGCGTCCAGGCATGCGCCGCGCTCGGCGTGAGCCGTGCCACCTACTACCGCCGACACCGCCGAAGCCCCGCCCCGGCCAAGCCGCGGCCAGAACGGCGCCGACACCCCCGCGCTCTCGCGCCCGAGGAGGAGATACGGGTCCTCGATGTGCTCCATTGCCCGGAGTTCGCCGACATGGCGCCCGCCGAGATCTACGCGGTGCTCCTGGACCGGGGTGTCTACCTGTGCTCGGAGTCGACGATGTACCGGCTCCTGCGACGGCACGGCGAGGTCCGTGAACGCCGCCGCCAGGCCGTCCACCCGCCCCGGACCGTTCCCGAGCTGGTCGCCGAGGGCCCGAACCGGGTGTGGAGTTGGGACATCACGAAGCTGAAGGGGCCGGTCAAGGGCGTCTACTACTGCCTCTACACGGTCATCGACATCTTCAGCCGCTACACGGTCGGCTGGATGATCGCCGCGCACGAGAACAAGGACCTCGCGGAGCGGTTCCTGTCCGAGTCGATCGCCAAGTACGGTATCGAACCAGGACAGTTGACGATCCACTCGGACCGCGGGTCCCCGATGGTCGCGCAGAACGTTGCCCAGATGATGGCCGGTCTCGGCGTCACCAAGTCGCATTCGCGGCCGAAGACGTCGAACGACAACCCGTACAGCGAGAGCCAGTACAAGACCCTGAAATACCGGCACGACTTTCCCGAGCGTTTCGGATCCCTCGAGGACGCCCGGGCGTGGTGCACCCACTTCTTCACCTGGTACAACGAGGAGCATCGGCACTCCGGAATCGGCCTGCACACGCCCTACGACGTGCACTTCGGTCTCGCCGAGCAGCTCCGCGAGATGCGTGCCGACGTCCTCCAGGCGGTCTACGCGAAGCACCCCGAACGCTTCGTCCGCAAACCACCCGAGCCCCCCAAGCTCCCCGCAGCGGCCTGGATCAACCAGCCGGCACCAGACGGCCCACTGATCCCAGCACAGCGTTAAAACGATCTACCTGCCTTGATCGCTTTGACAGGTTCCGCGCCGTCATCGACGGCAGCCTCGCTGGCTGGCTGAACATCCGCCGCGACATAAGCCCGGTCGTCGCGCACTGGGGCACCATCAACCACCTCCAGAGCCACACCAGTTTCCGCGGTCGCTCTATCGGCACTGCGCTGATGAACCGGGCCCGTGAGATCGCCCGCGACGAGATGAACCTCAAGCAGCTGCACCTCGCTGCACGGGGCGGGGTCGGGCTCGAAGACTTCTACGGCCGTCTCGGCTGGAAGGAGATCGGACGATGGCCTGGCGCCCTTCGGCTCGCTCCAGATGACGACCGCGACGAGATCCTCATGATCCTGGCGCCGCTGTGATCCGTTCCCGCCTCCCCGCCGGGAGGGTATTCGGACGGTTCCAATACCCGACTCCACCATTAATCGGCGTCCAGGCGTCCTCGTCGATGCGGGCGATGGCGGCCTTGACGGAAGCGTTCATCCGCACCGTGACCGAGAAACGGGCGCCCAGCGTCCGGCAGGCATTGATGACGTCGGCGCCGTAGAACGCGGAGTCCGCGCGCATCACCAGCAGGCCACTGGCGCCGCAGGCACGGGCGGTGCGGATGGTCTCGGCCACGAACGCCGCCGCCCCGCGTGCGGAGTTCGAGGGCCCTTTGCGCAGCCTGGTGGCGGCGATCACGGGGGCGGACAGGGGTGTGGAGACGATACCGAGCAGTGCGTTCAGGCCCTTGACCTTGCTGTATCCGTACCCGGTGCCTTGTTTGGCGTAGCCGTAGGTGCGGCGGATGGTGTCGTCGATGTCCACGTAGGCGGCCTGGTCCGCGCCGGGCAGCAGTGGGGTGTGACGGGCCAGTTCGGGCAGGAACCGGCGGGCCACGGCGTGCAGTTGCTTCACATGCCCGTGCGTGAAGGAGCGCAGGAACGACCCCAGCGTGGAGGGGGCCCGCACTCCGCAGAACAGGCGGCCCATCGCGCCGTGCCGCAGCCGGTCCATGTCCTCGACGCTGTCGGCGCCCGCGACCATGCCGCCCACCAGCGACATCAGCTTCGCCGCGGGGAAGGCACCGGTGCCGTCCTTCGAGGCCGGCAGACGGATGTGCTCCCCGGCCAGAGCCGGCAGACCGCACCGCTCGGCCAGCCGCACCACCGGCTCCAGCCCGCCGTACGCGATCAGGTTCGGATCATCAAACGCGGATGAGACCGCCGCCGCGGCATGGGAAGATCGCATCTCGGAAGTGCCTTGCCGATCGTGCCTGATGTGGTCCTAGAGAAACCCCATCATCGCAGGTCACAAGGCACTTCTTCGTATCCGGAAGAACTATCCACAGGCATCAGCCGGTGGATCCGGGCTGAGGCGTCCGTCCGGCGCCCACGTGACCACCACCATGATCATTGGCCCTCACCGCTCTCCCTGGAGGGCTCGCAGCCAGGAAGACGTAAGGCGTCGTGCTCCAGATGCTCACGAGTACGGTCGCGCGCCGCTCTCAGTGGAGGCCTCATCGGCCAGGGTCCAGAAAGGCGTCACGGTCCCGCACTCGAACAGTCCGGCGCGGGCGGTCCCCGCTGCTGGAGCTGTTAACAAGGAATTAGGGCCTCCTGGATCGCTCGTTGGCATAGACACCCTCTGAGCTACCAAGAGGCCCTGCTCTCATGCCCGGCGCCGACCGCAATCACCCGATCGAGACTCCCGTTCGAAGCGCATCTCTCAAGATCGAAAAGACAACAGCTTCTGATCGTCAGCGAACTGCAGGGCGGCCGGTACGTCGAAACGGTCACCGCCCTCGCCGGCACCACCACCCACATCGCTGCGCCGTTCCCGGTGGACATCGACCCGGCCGGCCTGGCCCGCCAGCAGGGGTCAAGGGGTGCCGATTCCCCTACCAAGTCCCCTACCGGCACCCCCACCTGGTCGTGTGCGATCTGTCCAGGTCAGACCCCTTGACCAGCCCCGACCAGGCTCCCCGGCGACCCTCTGACGCTCCTCCAACCTGCCCTGCCCCCTGAGAAAAGAGGCGGGGGCAGAACAGGGCGGAGGAGCGGCAAGGGGGCCGGGGCGGGGCTGCCCAGTTCCGGCCCGGGTCAGCGATCCGGATCCCTATCGCCTGGCCCCGTGGCAGGCAAAGCCCGCGCGCATGAGCTCATCCGTACGCAGCGGCACCTCAATAGCGTTCAAGTCGTCTCCCTGTGATGCGGGTGGTGGTCGGTGCACGACAGTCCTCGGGAACGTCGCTGGTGAGCGTGCCTCAATGGGTACGGCCGTACTGGGACTGCAGACGGCTGACCAGACCAGTGATTTCCGTCGGCGTGAACACGGTGACATCCGGCAGGTCGGATTCGGTGATGGCGACCTGCCACCGGCCGACGGTCGTCCCGGCCCACCTCGACGGGCGGCTCCGCGATCCAGTCCGAGCTGATCCCGCGCCTCACCACAACGCCGATGAGTGCCGAATACGACGGCATGAGCCCCAGCAGAGATCCGGGAGTCATCAGCAGATCCGCCAGCGCCTCGATCGGGTCATCGCCTCGCACTCCCTCCGAGGTGAATCTGAACTGGCCAGCACCGGCGTCCGTCAACGTCACTGCCAGGTACTTGCAGTCCTCGTAGCGCTCCCACGGCGGAATCTTCCAGAAGAAGGTCATGAGCCTCATCCTTCCCCCGACGCATTGGAGTGAGGGCGACGGTGAAGCAGCAGCGGTCCGGATCGGTGCCAGGCAGCGACTCTGCGGCCTCGACCATCATGGTGCGTAAGGCTTGGTAGAGGGTGAGCAAGGCCCACGTCTCCTGCTCGATGCCTGCCGGGTCGCCCGAGCGGAGGTTGCTGCCGTTCATGATCGTGTGGCGGAGCGCGTAGTACGCGGATTCGTGTTCCCACCGCTGGTGATAGAGACCCACCAGGGCGGTGGCGGGGTGACGGCGGGCGTCGGTCAGGGTGGTGACCAGTCGGTAGGACCCGGTGAAGGATGTGCCGTCCGCGCAGGTCACGGCGATCTGTGCGTCGATGATCCGCACTTTCACGGTGCCGATCACCGACAGGTAGGAGCCGTCAGCGAGGCGGGTGAGGACCGGCGTGCGCCGGTTGCTGCGGAGCCGGCCCAGGACCTGGGCGCCGGTGTCGGTGACCTGAGCGAGGAAGGCGTTGCTGTCGAATCCTTTGTCCCACAGCACCAGCATGTCCGGCCGCAGCAGATGCAGCAGCCGGCCGGCGTAGCTCGTCTCGCCCTCGGCGGTGGGGCCGAACACCGCGCCGACCAGGGCCCGGGTGCCGGTCTCGACCAGCGTCATCAACTCCAGTGTCGGATAGCCATGATGCGAAGTCCTGCCCAGCCAGGCCCGGTTCCGTTCGGAATCGGGCACCCTCAGCGAACTGCAGCCGTCGAACGACACCGTCCGGTACGGACCGAAACGCACACCTGGCGTCGTCGGACGGGCCAGCAACCCGGCCAGTACCTCGAACAACGCCCGCATCGGCGCGCTGCCGATCCGCCGGCGCAGGTCACGTAACGCCTTCGCCGACGGACAGGCCACTGGCATCCCGGACAGACCCGCGGTCAGCTTGTCCCAGACGAGGCGATAGCCGACCTCGGGGAACAGGCACATCGCCAGCAAGAAGTAGACCCCGACCCGCGACGGGAGATCACGCAGCCGCTGCTGCACCGTCCTCGTCTCCGCAAGGACCGCGTCCACCAGCTCGAACGGCACGACGGCGGTCAGTTCCCCCAGATGCCCTGGAGCGAACCGGCCCGCAGCCACGGTGACCGTTCGGGTGATGGCCGTCAGCGGAGACGGCAGGACACAATGACGGGGCAACGGAGCTCCTTCGGGACAAGCTGTCCTGGTCGACTGCCTGTACCAACGAGCTCCGTTGCTCTGCGTCGGGAGTCCTTCAACTGGCTTGCGTGACCTGCGAAAACGCTAACTACCCGGCCTTGTTGTGTCCTGAACGCGAAAGGGAGAAGCATGTAGGAACTCTTCGTGTAGCGATGCTGTACGGAGGATGAAGGTTTGGCCCTTCAAATTCGCCCTGCGGGGGGAGGATTTAAACCACCTCATGCTGCGCTAGCTGAAGACTGCCGTGGTGAACGATGAGGAAAAGGCGCCGGAAAACGGTGTCAGGTGGGGATCGGGAAGGCGAACGCAAGTGAATCGCTGCTGACGTGTCGAAAAGTAGAGTTGACATCAGAACCGGGGTGTCAAGGCAGTCCCGGGAGGAGTCTGGCGGGTGCCCGTTTATTGGCCAGGCGGTGTCCGGCATGCAGGCGACGCGAGCCCGGTCTGCGGCCTTCGTGCGGAACAGGAGAAGGCGGGTCTGGATACGTCTCCGCTGGTGAGCGGGGGAAGGGAGCGTCCCGGGCGGTCCGAAGCCGTGAGGGACTGAGTACCGATGCCAGGCACGCCGGCGGACCGGCTCGTAGTAGTGATGAAGCCCCTGTAATGGGGGTCTTCGAAGTTAGGCGGGGTTGAGGTGTCCGCGGGCTCGGCGGGTGGTGACGCAGCGTGTGCGTAGGCGCTGGCTGTCGGCATTGCGGAAGCCGAATGCGTTGCGGGCGACGAGCTTGATGACGCGGTTGATGCCTTCGCTCTTGGCGTTGCTGTGGCCGGTGTCGATGAACCCGGCGATCTCGGGCCACCAGCGGTCGACGGTGGTGGCGAGGGTGCAGGCTTCGGGGATGTCTGAGTCCGCGCACCAGGTGAGGAACTTCCATCGGGCGTGGCCTACTTCTTCGCGGTCGGCGCCGGTTCGGGCCAGGGCGAGGAGGGTGCGCAGGCTCTCCTTGGCGATCCAGGCGGTCAGCAGCGTCTGCCCGATCGGCCCCTCGTCCAGCAGCGCGTTCCACATCGTGGCGAACTGCTGGTCGGTGAGGTCCTCACGGTTGCGCAGCAGCCGTCGACGGGCCTTCCATTCCGGGTCGGTGGCGCGTCCACGCCGGCCCCGGATCTCGGCGGTGGTGCGACGCCGTACAGCAGAGAGCATCTTGTTCGCGAGCTGGACGATGTGGAAGTGGTCAACGACCACGATGGCATCGGGCAGGCCGGTGCGGATCGCGGCCCGGTAGGTGGCTGACATGTCGATGGCGACGTAGCGGATGTTCTTTCTCCACTCCAAAGGGGTGGTGGACAGCCAGGCCAGGACGTCGGCGGCGGCACGGCCCTCGACCTGCCCGAGCAGGCCACCGGCCCCGAGCGCGTCGACGAACCCGGTGTGCCACCTCTCGCGCACCAGGTGCCACTTGCCGGTGTCCGCATCCTGTTCCCAGCGCGGCCGTCCGCGCCGGGTCTCGTCGACGCCCAGCACCTCCACTTCCGGCAGCGGCGCCTCGGTGACCTCGCGGGCGGCCGCGCGGAAGGCGTCCATCACCGTCGGCCAGGACACGTGCAGGTCACGGGCGGCCTGGACCACGGTGGAAGCAGCATCCCGCACCCGCAGGGCGGCAGCCCGGCGCAGCCGGCCGGTGATCCGGGCCCCGGCCGGTATCTGCCGAACCTGCTCGGTGAACGACTTCCGCTCGCATCCGGACTCCCGGCAATACCAACGCCGCTTGCACCACACGAACTCCAATCCCCGTTCTCCGTAAGGAAGATCACGTGGACGGGTGTACACGAGGCCCTTCACATGTGACGCGAACACGCCGCAGGAGGGACAGGCCCGGGCGGCTTCGTCCGCTGTGGTCAGATGCACCCGCCGGGTGCCGTCCATCAGCCGCTCAACGCTCTCGACGGCAAGGCCGTCCAAGTCGAGCAGCACCGCCGTATCGTTGTCCAAGCCCGTGGTTTCTGGTGATCAAACTGCCGGAGAACAGTCATGATCGCCGATGACCACGGACGCCCTGCACCCACGAGCCGACCACCCCCACGCTTACCCTCCGTGAGAACCCCGGAGGACGAAGGCTCACCCACCCCGCCTAACTTCGAAGACCCGGGTTTGCGAACACAGGTAATTGCGGCGACTGGTTCCGGTAAGACGCTGATCGGTGTGGAGTCTGCGAATCGTCTTTCTGCGCGTCGTGTGCTGGTGTTGGTGCCGACGCTGGACCTGCTGATGCAGATGGCCGGCGCGTGGCGTGCTGGTGGTCGGCGTGGGGCGATGGTCGGGGTGTGCTCTCTGCGTGCTGAGGAGAGTCAGGGTGTGCCGTGTACGACGGATCCCGGCGAGTTGGTGGCGTGGACGTCGGGGCCGGATCCGGTGACGGTGTTCGCGACGTATGCGTCGGTCGGCCAGGGGGTGTTGCAGCGTGCGCACGAGGCTGGCCTGCCGGTTTGGGACCAGATGGTCGTTGATGAGGCCCACCGCGTCAGTGGTGATGCTGGCCGCCCTTGGGCGGCAGTCCATGACCAGCAGCAGATTCCGGCGGTGCGCCGGCTCTACATGACCGCCACCGCCCGTATCTGGGAGGCGGAGGGGGAGAGCCCGCGGCTGGTGGCGAGCATGGATGAGGACTCCCCCGTGTTCGGGCCGGTGGCGTACAAGCTGCGGCTGACGGAAGCGATCCGGCTCGGGCTCGTCGCGCCGTACCAGGTGCTGTGCCTGGACATCCGTGACCCGGACCTCTACGCCGCCCTGACAAGCGAGGACACCGGGTCAGCAGCCGTGCGCGGGGCCCGACTGGCGGCGGTTCAGGCGGGGTTGATGCGCGCGGCGGTGGAGGAGCGGTTCCGTCGGGTGCTGGCGTTCCACAGCCGGGTCGGTGAGGCGGAGGCGATGGCGGCCGGGGTGCCGGCGGTCGCGGGCC